>JABIYQ010000489.1 GCA_018702715.1 Desulfobacula sp.
CATGGCTTTTGCCTTCATTTCTATCTAAACTCCAAGAAGACATGGCTCAATGATGATTTTTAGGTAGATGGATATGATTAAAATATTAATGGTTGGAATGGGCGGATTTGCAGGATCTATCTGTCGGTATATTATCAGTGATTTATCCCACCGACTGTTTAGTGATCCCTTTTTCCCATATGGAACAATAATAGTCAATGTAGCAGGATGTTTTCTCATTGGCCTATTGGGCGGATTATCTGAAACAAGGCAAGTTTTCACTCCTGAAATTCGTGCATTGATTCTTATTGGATTCTTAGGAGGATTTACAACTTTTTCAACCTTTGGATATGAAATATTCACGGTGGCCAGGGATGGGCAGTTTGCCTCAGCCCTGATAAACCTTTTGCTTCATCTTATCCTTGGTTTCGGTTCTGTCTGGCTTGGATTCTCCATATCCAGAATAGTATAAAGGAGGCTTTTCGTTATGGTTCTTCCGGAAAAAGGGCATTTGCTCAGAATCTTTATTGGCGAAAGTGATAAAAATGAGGGGGTTCCCCTGTATGAATGGATTGTTTTAAAAGCAAGGGAACACGGCCTGGCCGGTGCAACAGTTACACGGGGAATTTTAGGTTTCGGAGCGCATTCAAGGATTCATACCACAAAAATTTTAAGGCTCTCAGAAGATATGCCCATGGTTATAGAAGTGGTAGATACCCTGGATAAAATAGATAGTTTTATGCCGATCATTGATAAAACCATTAAAGAAGGATTGGCCACTATTGAAGAAATACGTATTCGGTTCTATAGGACAAGCTAACTCTAAGTTTTTTATAATTCCTTGAAATCATTTGCCACCCACGTTATAAAGGCCTTTCAAGTTTATGAGCTTACAGGAAACGATATATGAATGATTTTAACAGTCAAACACATCTTTTTTCAGCCCGGGTTTATTATGAAGATACAGACCACTCAGGGGTTGTCTACCATGCCAACTATTTAAAATTTTTTGAACGGGCAAGAGAAGATATCATTGGTATCAGCAAACTTTCCAACATGTGGCATCAGCAGGGAATCGGTTTTGCTGTTTATAAAATCAGCTTAAGCTATCACGATGGAGCAGTTTTCGGAGATCTTCTGGATATCAAAACAACTTGGGAAAAACAAGGGGATTACCGGGTGGTCTTTTTTCACGAGGCCTGGCGGCCTGATGCGGCAAAACCGGCTGTTACCTGCACTCTTGAACTTGTCTGCCTTGGGCCGAACAAAAAATTAATGCCCATCCCGGATCTGGAGTTTTTAGCTGTATAAAAAATACAATTTAATTTTTCTTAACAGCAAAACCCTTTGAATCATAAATTTTTATATCAATTATTTTTTCACCGTCCAGGCGATGGGTTGCACAGGAGATTCAGGGGTCATAGGCTCGGACCGCCATCTCGATCTTATTGAGTATTGCATCATCATAAACCCCGTTTTTAATTAGATCCCTTGCTGCCCTGTCCACGCTGAGATTGATGGGAGCAAGGTTGTGGGTGGTGCCCACAATGAGATTCACCCGGGTAATGAGACCGTTTTCATCTGTTGTATAATCGTGTATAAGGGTTCCTCTGGGTGCCTCAACAACTCCCACACCTCTTCCCGGGCCTGGTTCGACCTTTGTTCGGATTTTAGGACTCATGATCCTGGGATCTTTTAAAATTTCAATTGCTCTTTCACAGGCGTAAATCTCCTCAATCAGTCTTGCATAATGATAGAGAAGAGTGGATTGTGCTGGACGGCCATACAAATCTCGAAACTCTTCAAGTTCAGCCTGGGCTCTTGGAGTGTCAATCCGGTCGGCCACATTAATCCTTGCAAGTGTGTTGGATCTATAGATGCCTTTTGGAGCATCAAGATCCATTGAGAACCCTTCTCCCCATGATTTTGCATAGGGAAACTTCCCATATGAAAATGGAACCACCTTTTCCGCCAGATGATCCAGATACTCATCCGGGCGAAACTCCTCACAGCTTCCATTGGGTTTCATTAACCGGATATTGCCGTCATACAGGTTCAAAGAACCTTTTTTGTCCACTATCCCGATAAAACCCGTGGTAATTTCTCCAAGCCCAAGATAAAATTCCTCAAATTTTGGAAAAACCTCTTTTTTGGCATATTCCATGGCAAAAAGGGCAAAATCCAAAAGTTCAGTCAAATTATCAAGAAATATTTTACGATCCTCCATTGAAAGCGGTTTTATAAACCCGCCCGGCACACCGGCAATAGGATGAATGGTTTTTTTGGAAAATCTGTCCAAAACCATTTTAGCTTTATGCCTCATCTTGATCACTTTTTCGGCAAGTTCAGGCTTTGTTTTCACAAGTCCCATAATGTTACGAACGCTGTAATCATACTCAGACCCAAGAAAAAAATCAGCCCCGGCAAGAAAGAAAAAATGAAGCAATTTGTCCTCTATATGGGCAACAGTCAACATCAGTTCTCTTAAAAGATTTCCTGCAATTGGAACCTTGACTTTAAAACATGCATCCACTGCCTTGTTGGAGGCAATATGATGCATCCAGGGGCAAATACCACAAATTCGACTTACGATCCTTGGAAGTTCTTCTGCTGGTTTGCCTTCAACAAATTTTTCAAAGCCTCTCAGGGATTTAAATGCTACTTTTGTTTCCTGAACATTACCCTGATCATTTAATTGTATATGGATGGAAGCATGCCCTTCTATGCGGGTGATGGGTTGAATATTAATTATTTTTGCCATATTATTCTGATCCCTTTATCCCGGGTAAAGGGCTTAACAGCCCATGTCCTCCAGAAAACCTAAGCATTGACAATGTTTCCGGCAAAGATGAAATATCAATGTCGTTGGACGCCAATGCATTAAGCATGGCCAAGCGTTGGTTCCCATCCTTTTTTACCGGGCCGTAACACCCCCTGCAGGGCACCTGGGCCATAATACACCTGGCTTTTTGTGTATCCCCCCCGCATCCATTCCTGGTAACAGGCCCCATGCAGAGAAATCCCTGTTCCAAAAAACACTCAAACCCTTGTTTTGTATCATCATAGACCTGCCACTTCGGCAATTCCAGAGCCCTTTTCAGCGCTTTCACCCGACCTTTACCATCCCTTGATGCAGGACAATTGTCGCACACTGATTTCTCCGGCAAAGAAAAAGGTTCTTTTTTCTCAATTGATTGAAGCGCATTGAAAATATGGTCCGGGTGAGGTGGACAGCCGGGAAGGCAAATATCCACATGGATGTGTTCATCAAGTGCATAACAAGAATCCATCAACTCCGGGACCTCATTGGATGGGAAACTATCAGTTTTATCCGTGCCCACGGTATTAAAGCAATATCCAAGAAGATCATCATTATGAAAAGAATTTGCAAGGGCTGGAATACCCCCATGGGTGGCGCAGGTCCCCAAAGCAATAATAAGATCACAGGAATCTCTCATGGCCCGGGCCAGCTCAAGATGTTCTTTGGTTTTAATGCTCCCGCTCATAAGGCCTACATCGGCTTTGGGCAGTGTGGCCGTGTGGGAATTATTTTTTCCATCGCAATGTTTGCTGTCCATAAGCAGGGGAAGGTGAACAATGGTTGCAAATTCCAGCAGTGTTAAAAGCTTTTCTCCCATGTCAAGAATGGAAATCTCACATCCTGAACAGGCATTTAAACTCTCTCCTGCTATTTTTATGGGCATAGCATCCTCGCTATAGATTGTTGGTCTGAATTGTTATCATTCAGATTAAGTAGTGTTTGAACAAAAACTCACCCATCTACTGCGTTGCTGCAAAATCCTGCCAAATTATAAATCGGGCCTCATGTACAGTAGTACACTCCGGTTTCAAGATTTTTTGCGCCTTGTATATGGGCAACTTTTCGCCCAAACACGGGGTTTTCGGTCAGGCACTAAGTAATACTTACACCTTGACCTGCACGGACTTCGCTTGAAGACCTCTTCTTTTGAGCCTGGTTTTTTTCTTTTTTGCCGAAGAAGCCTTTCTGACATCCTGGAGCGCTCTGCTTGCAAATGCTGGATTATCCTCCACTTTATATTGTTCAATGCTTTTAAAGTTTCGGCTGTCAGCCAGGACAGCTCTGCCAAGGGGAGTCCTTGTAATGACGGTTGTCCACCCGTCTTCTGCTCCTATTCCACCAAAGGATATATCGGCAAACTCTGCTGAATAATCAAAACAATAATGGCAAGCATAACGTTTCATGGATTCCATCTTCTCAAGCTCAATCGTTTTGATATCTCCGGAATTCAGGGTTATAATGAACTTATCCTTTAAGTTGATCCGGCTGACGTCATCCCATGATATTCCTGCAATATCTGCCAGTTTCTGCTGTTCCTTTATCCCAAAAGTAAAATTGCCCGAGCAAAAAAGACCAAAACAAAATTTTATGGAATCCGATGGTATCAGATTTAAAACCTGCATCTTCCTAAGAGATTTAATCTGGCAGGGTGTGCCCACCAGTGCAACTCTTTTTAACCCCTTTTTAATCATGGGATCAAACTCATCAATGGTTGAGAATGTCATGTATTGATCGCTGAACCGATTCATACCCTGGGAAGTATCAAAAAAAAGACCTGCAGATTCCAATATTTCCTTTCTGGTAGTTGCTAAAAAAGGCTGCCGCTTAAATTTACCCACGGATCTTGTGACAATTGCACCATCGATCCTGTTTCGATCAAACAAATGAAGAAGAAGTCCTGTAACCGCTCCACCATCCTTGGCCTTGTCCCTTACCCTTATATCAGAAGACCTAACAACATTGGTCTCGATCACTCTTCCCATGGGATCACTCCAGCCTGCCTGTAGCTTTGTTGCCTCATCCAGATCATTAATCTCCGGGCAAATGGAATAACAAAGGCCGCATTCAATACATTTTTCAATATCTTGGTAAACTGGTTTCCCGTTTTTGTCAATTTCCAGCGCGCCATAGTTAATGGCTGTACAAAATGCAGCACACCCCCCGCACCTGCAACATAATCCTGGTTTTTGCACTTCCTGTACAAGATTAAAAAATGTTTTCATGGTA
>JABIYQ010000373.1 GCA_018702715.1 Desulfobacula sp.
CCGGCAATAGAAGAAAAATATAAAGGCGGCATCCTCATAGATGACTATCTTGATATCCTGAAAAAGACGGGATGGTATCATACGCATATCATCCAGGCCCCCATGTCGTCCCAGCGCTTCAATGCCGGAGTGGTTTCTGCAATGCAGAAAAAAAACATCCTGGGCGTTATCAGCAGGTATGTGATTATCCTGGGTCAGGCCTGAAAATATTTTTCAAAGAAATGAATTAGATGAAAAAGAGGTAAGTTCCATTTTGGAACATACTACTCAGCAAGGTGCTATTAGGCACAATTGGAAGGTGTTTAAGATCAAAAGACAATGTATTGTCTTTGTCAAAAAACAAGAGGGGGGCTTTATATTATGCCTCCAAATTCCAGGCATACCTTGATAAAATGTACCGCATGAATATATACATAATTTATGGATAAGATACACAAATCACTACTGCATCAATGCTCAGGATTTGACTGGGACAAAGGAAATATTAATAAAAGCTGGCTAAAACACAAAGTCAGCCCAGCAGAGTGTGAACAAATCTTTTTTAATCACCTCTTAGTGATCCAAGACGACAAAATACATTCAAAAACTGAGAAAAGGTTTTATGCTCTTGGAAAAACAGATTTGAAAAGAAATCTATTTATTGCATTTGCTGTCAGAAACAGTCTAATAAGTGTCATTTCAGCAAGAGATATGAGTCGTAAAGAAAGGGAGGTATTTAACAATGAGTAAGCACATACCTAAATTTAAAAACCAAGACGAAGAAAGGAAGTTTTGGGCAACGCATGATTCAACTGAATACATTAATTGGAATCAGGCAGAAAGGGTTACATTGTCAAACCTCAAACCCTCCGTAAAAAAAATATCACTTCGTCTTCCAGAGTCTATGCTGGAAGAACTTAAGCTTTTGGCAAATAAAAGAGATGTGCCGTATCAATCTCTTTTAAAGATATTCCTTGCAGAGCGCATAGAAAAAGAGCTTGGATCATATTGAAGTTGTATGGCAACAGCAATAAAAATCTCATGACACAACAGTCATTGCAACGTTAGGGTTTACAAAGCTTTGATAATTTGGGAACTAAAGAGGATCAGATAATATAAAGGTACAAGATTATGGCTGAAGAGCAAAAAGATATTCGCTGGCAGCAACGGTTTGCAAATTATAAAAAAGCTTTTGCCCTCTTGAAAAAGTTTATTGATAAAGGGTCATTATCCGAACTTGAATCGCAAGGCCTTATCAAGGCTTTTGAATATACCTTTGAACTTGCCTGGAATACCTTGAAAGATTTTTTGGAATTCAGCGGTCAGACCGATATTTATGGATCCCGGGATGCGATACGCAAAGCATTTGAATTGGGATTGATCCATGATGGTGAGGCATGGATGGATATGCTTCAAAGCAGAAATTTAACCTCTCACACATATAACGAAGAGACTGCCCAACAAATTTGTAAAGTGGTAACCCAAACCTATTTTACACTTTTTGAACAACTGGTCATGAAAATGGAAACACTTGTTAAATAGCGATTATGCCATACGGATTAAAAAAAGAGACCATTGAAAAAATCAACCAGATATTTGCCAGACACAAGGCAGTTGAAAAGGTATTTTTATATGGTTCCCGAGCCAAAGGAAACTATAAAAAAGGCTCGGACATTGATCTGACTTTAATCGGGGAAAATCTGAATTTAAGATTTTTAAATAAAATCAGTCTGGATCTGGATGATCTGCTCCTTCCTTATAAAATTGATCTTTCCATATATGATCAAATCTCTAACAGTGACCTGATAGATCATATTTCAAGGGTTAAAAAAATTTTTTATAAAAAATAGATTATTAAGAAAGAGCAATATTGAGTTTTTTCATTGCACTGCTTAAAGTCGATCTGTTAACCTTTAATCATAGTTTTAAAATGTAAATTTAAGATGGTAAAGGAGGCGATTATGGCCATATTTTTGGTACAACACGGCATAAGCCTGCCAAAGGATCAGGATTCTGAAAAAGGACTTTCCGAAAAAGGACGTTCTGATACTTTAAAAATAGCCGAAGTTGCAAAGTCCTATAAGATCCCCGTATTAAAAATTGTTCACAGTGGTAAGAAAAGAGCTGTGCAGACAGCTGTTATTTTCAATAAGACCCTGGGTTTAAACAATCCTTGCGAACAAATTTTTGGAATTAAACCCTTAGATGGGGTCAAAGTGTTTGGTGAAAAAATTGATAGATCATCAAATATCATGGTGGTTGGACATCTGCCATTTATGGAGAGGTTGGTTTCCTATCTGACAACAGGTTCCGAGGATTTGAGGGTAATAAAGTTTCAGAATTCAGGAATCGTCTGTCTTGATTATGAAGATGGAAGCTGGTTCATAAAATGGACCCTTAATCCCAATATTTCATAGATTATTTATAAAAAAAAGACAGTTTTAAGTGAATGTTTTTTAAGGCGGGTACCCGTCTGATCGGCCTCCTTTTTATCTTGAAATATGTTCATTCAAAATTTTAAAAAAAATAATTGATCCGGTCTAGCCGGCTCACTATTATCCATTTCATCCATCCTTGTAAAATTCAATTCATCCCCTTTATATGTCAACTGGTCTCATGGAGCTTGTCCAAAATCATCTTTTATAATTAATATCTCTTTCAAAAGCAGGCTTTGCCAACAAATCAAACAGGAGGAGATATGAAATTAATAGAACTTCAAATTATTAATAAAGAATACAAACTTGGGCAGACACAAGTGTATGCCTTAAAAGATGTCAGCTTAAGTTTTGACAAGGGTGAATTCACCGCTGTATGGGGGCCGTCAGGATCAGGAAAAACAACCTTGCTGAACATGATCGGTACCATTGATGAACCATGTTCCGGGACTATTCTTATTAATGGAAAAGATGTATCAAAAATGTCAGACAATCAAAAATCAGATTATCGTAACAACCAGATTGGATTTATTTTTCAGAATTTTAATCTGATTCCCGTTTTAAGTGCCGTTGAGAATGTAATGCTTCCCCTTCAGATCAGGAATGTAAAAACAACCATTGCCAAAGAAAAAAGCATGGAGCGATTAAAACAAGTTGGGCTTGAGCATCTGGCAAACAACAGGCCGGATAAAATGTCCGGTGGTCAAAGACAGAGGGTTGCCATTGCACGTGCATTGGTCACTGATCCTGAAGTGGTTATTGCAGATGAGCCCACGGCCAATCTTGATCTTGCCACTTCAATCAATATCATCGAAATCATGCAGGAATTGAACAAAAAAGATCAGGCTACTTTTTTATTTTCCACCCACGACCAAAGGCTTTTGGACAGGA
The DNA here is from genome assembly GCA_018702715.1 of Desulfobacula sp. GTDB lineage: Bacteria > Desulfobacterota > Desulfobacteria > Desulfobacterales > Desulfobacteraceae > Desulfobacula. The sequence continues at coordinate 3,306 of JABIYQ010000373.1, forward strand.
TGAACAGACGGGTCAAGCTTGAAGACGGCCATGTGGTTTAAATTAAGACAACCATAAGGAGAACCAAAAAATGAATCAATTAACACAGTGGATCAAAATCGCATTCAGAAATATTCTAAAAAGTAAACGAAGAACCATGGTGACCCTAATGGCCGTAGGATTTGGATTTGCATCCATTTCTCTTTTCCAGGGGTATATACACAGCATATACGAAGGCCTTCGCGCTTCAGCCATACACGGATCCGGAATCGGACACCTGACCCTTTATGCAAAAGGCTGGCAAGCCCATGGAAAATCAGATCCCGAAGCCTACATGATCTCTGGGAAAGAGATAGAAAAGATTTCCAGGCTTGCCCTTAATAATGAGCATGTAACCCTGGCAAGCCCGCGGCTTTCCATATCCGGCCTTGTTTCTAATGGTAAAAATTCTACAATTTTTATTGCAACGGGCGTTGTCCCGGAACATGAAAGAGCAGTTAAGGCAGAATTTTTTGATTTTCAACCTATCAAAGGAAAACCTTTAGATTCAAAGAATGATTTCGGTGTTGAAATGGCAAACGGACTTGCCAAACAGCTTGAACTTGTTCCCGGAAACGACGGCGTTATCATGGGGGCAACCCTTGAAGGGCAGATGAATGCTATGGATATCAATATTAGCGGGACCTATAATACGGGAGTTGCTGATACAAACGACAAATTTATTAAAGTGCCCTTTTCCTTTGCCCAGTCTTTCTATGACACGCAAAAAGCGGACAGTATTGTTATTTTGCTTGACCACTGGCAGCATACTGATCTTGTAATGCAACAATTGACTGATACGCTTGCCTCAGCCGGGATTGAAGTTGAAATCAAAACCTGGAAAGAATTATCAGTATTTTATAAAAGCGTTCGTAATATGTTTGATATGATCTTTTTATTCATCTTTATCATTGTATTTATCATCGTCATTATGAGTACCACCAATACCATGGGTATGGCCGTAGTCGAACGGACAAGGGAAATCGGCA
>JABIYQ010000490.1 GCA_018702715.1 Desulfobacula sp.
TATTGAATTCATTAACGCAACTATGCAAGCCTGACCCCGTCTAAGACGGGCTAAAGTTTTAAAAAAGATAAAAGGATATTGGTAATGAGTGATGTTGTATTGATAAATATTACAGGCAGGGACAGAAAAGGACTGGATGCAAAATTTACACGGATTCTGGCAGAATATGGTGTTAATATTCTTGATATCGGCCAGGCCGTCATCCATAATCATATTGCATTTGGGATTTTGGCTGAGATTCCCGATTCAAAAGATTTCTCTTCAATTTTCAAAGATATGCTGTTTGAAGGCCACAACATGGGGCTTAAGATAGACATTAACCGCATAGACAATGATAATTATGAAAAATGGGTCCATGCCCAGGGAAAAGAAAGAAGAATTATCACCCTTCTTGGCAGGGCCATAACAGCCCGGCAGATCTCCGCCGTTGCATCGATCATAGCTGAAAATCATCTGAATATTGACAACATCACACGCCTTACAGGAAGGATCTCCCTTAAGACACCCCTGGCCAACCCCAAAGCCAGCGTCAAGCTTTCCATCAGTGGGAAACCTTTAAGCATTCTTGATATGCGAAGAAAATTTATGGAGATTTCACGGGAAACCGGGATAGATATATCTTTTCATGTTGATAATATTTACCGGAAAAACAGAAAACTGGTTGTCTTTGACATGGATTCCACATTGATTCAGGGGGAAGTCATAGTTGAATTGGCCAAGCTTGCAAATGCCGGTGAAGAGGTAAATAAAATTACTGAATCCGCAATGAGAGGAGAGATAGATTTTAAAGAAAGTTTTATAAAACGGGTGGCGCTTTTAAAAGGGATAAAAGAGGAACAATTGGCAGGTATATCAAGGAATCTGCCATTAACTGATGGAGCAGATATTGTTGCCAAGACCCTTAAAGGCCTGGGATATAAACTGGGTATTTTGTCCGGGGGATTTACATTTATCGGGGAATATTTAAAGGAAAAGCTCGGGTTTGATTATATGTATGCCAATGAACTGGATATTGAAAATGGTGTGGTAACGGGTAAGGTTGTTGGTGACATTGTGGATGGCGAGAAAAAAGCAATATTATTAAGGCAGATTGCACAAAAAGAAAATCTTGCCCTTGACCAGACCATTGCCGTCGGCGATGGTGCCAATGATCTTCCCATGATCAGTATTGCAGGATTAGGCGTCGCCTTTAATGCCAAACCGATTGTTCGAAAGAAAGCTTCCAATACCATTTCAAGTGTGGGGTTAGACGGGCTTTTATACCTGATCGGTATTCATGAAAGAGAGATCCGGCACGAAATTAATAAGGTGATATAGGGTTTCATATGGATAACCTAAAGGTCAGACCTAACCTGAAGGTCAGACCTAAAATGAAACAGCTTGTCAGTGACGTTAAACAGCTTGAAGATGATCTTGCTGTTTGTACCCGTTGCGGTACATGCCAGGCAAACTGTCCTTTGTTTGCCCAGACCCGGCAGGAAGCAGATGTGTCCCGGGGTAAACTAGTCCTGATTCAAGGGCTGATAGATCAGATGTTTGATGACCCAAAAGGGGTGAACAAACGCCTTCAAAGATGCCTCTTATGCGGGTCATGTGGCCATGGCTGCCCAAGCAGCGTCAACACAATTGATATTTTTTTAAAAACAAGGGCAATCATTACCCAATATTTGGGTCTGCCCTTTTCTAAAAAAATGATATTTAAAAAACTTCTGGGTCGACCTGAAACATTCAATGACATCATGGGAATGGTTGCCCCATTTCAAAAATTCTTTTTTAAAAAAGAAGAAAATTTGCAGGGTACATCCTGTGCCAGAATTGCATCCCCTTTGTTGCGGCACAGACATATTGTATCCCTGAAAACCGTGCCCTTTAACAAAACCCTTGAAAATATGGATTACAGAACCAAAGGTAAAGGCGTAAAGGTAGCGTTTTTTGTTGGATGCCTCATAGATAAGGCCTTTCCAAATATTGCCCACAGCGTGGTCGATGTGTTGGAACATTTTAACGCCCAGGTGTTTATCCCTTCTCATCAGGGGTGTTGTGGTATTCCGGCACTTGCATCGGGAGATTTTGATACCTTTGAGAGCCTTGTAAAAATAAATGTTAAACTTTTTTCAGAAGAAAAAGTTGATTACATTGTCACTGCCTGCGCCACCTGTTCATCAACAATAATAAATCTGTGGCCTTCTTTGTTGAAAAGCCGGGATAAAATAAAAAGCCCGGATAAAATAAAAAACAAGGATAAAAAATTGTTAGAACAGCTCAAAGCCCTTGCACAAAAAACAGTGGATATCAGTTGGCTTATAGAAAAACGGTTTGATTTGTCCAAAGGGATGCCAAAAGATGCAGGGCAAAAAGAGGTGATTACCTATCACGATCCCTGCCATCTTAAAAAATCTCTTGGCGTATTTAAAGAGCCCAGACAGGTCATTCTTGCCTCGGGTAATCAATTAAAAGAGATGAGGCAAAGTGACACCTGCTGCGGTATGGGTGGAAGCTTTAACCTTGATCATTATGATCTTTCATCTAAAATCGGTCTTAAAAAAGCCAAAAATATTATGGATACGGAATGTACAATTGTGGCAACTTCCTGCCCTGCCTGCATGATGCAGATTTCTGATATGCTGGCAAAAAAAAATCAATCTATAAAGGTTAAACATCCGGTTGAGATCTATGCGGAAGCCCTTTTTCACAAATAGTAGGGCGTTGGGTCATTAATACCAGCCTCTTTAAACCCTTTTATCCTGTGAAGGCAAGAGTCGCACCTGCCACATGACCTGCCTTTTTCATCCGGATCATAGCAGGACAGGGTCAAGGAATAATCCACTCCTAATTTTATTCCGGTTTTAATAATCTGTGCTTTGGAAAGATTGATTAAAGGCGTTTCTATCTTTAGTATGATTTCTTTTGTTACCCCTGTTTTAGTGGCAAGGTTAGCCATTTTCTCAAAGGCTGCAATAAATTCTTGCCTACAGTCAGGATACCCTGAATAATCCACTGCAGTGACCCCTATATAAATGGATGAAGCCTTTAAAACTTCTGCCCAGGCCATGGCATAGGACAAAAAAATTGTATTTCGTGCCGGAACATAGGTGATGGGAATCGTTTCTTTTTGGATTTGGTCAAGGGTATCATGCTTGGGAACTATCATATTATCGGTAAGAGCAGATCCTCCAAATTGCCTTAAATCAATATCTATAATTTTATGAACCTTTGCACCCAGGGATTGGGCAATTTTCTTGGCGGCATCAAGTTCCAGACAATGGCGTTGTCCATACCTGAAACTTAAGGCATAAATCTCTTTGCCCTTTGATTTTGCAATGGCCATGGCAGTGGTGGAATCAATTCCGCCACTGGAAAGAACAATAGCTTTTTTAATCATGATTTTTATTTAAACTCCTCTTTTTTCAGGATTCCATATGATCTTGTGCTGTTGCAAAGAAAGCCTTGCCGGCAGATGGTCGCCCAGAATCCAGTTCGCAATGGTTTCAGGTGAGATACAACCGAACACAGGTGAAAGGTGAATATTTTTTTGTGGGATAAAACCCAGGTCATTTTCAATGATTGATTTTGCAAATATATAGTCTTCTTTAGACCCGATGACAAATTTAACTTCATCCTGTTGGGATAAAAAAAGGATGTTCTCTGATAAAAAACTATCAGATTCATTGCTGGAAGGGCATTTGATATCCATGATTTTTATGCATTCAGGCGGAAGATTATTAATACTTTTACTGCCATTGGTTTCAACCAGGACCTGATATCCTTTTTTTATGAGCATGGAAATCAAAGCGGGTGTATTGTCCTGGAGCAAAGGTTCGCCACCCGTGATTTCCACAAGATGGCAGGGGTAAGATTTAAGTTTTTTAAAAATTTGATCAAAGGTCATAACGCGTGATTCTTCTCGGGCATAATGGGTATCGCACCATGAACAATTCAAATTGCATCCGGACAGCCTTATGAAAACGCAGGGCAGTCCGGTAAAAGTTGATTCTCCCTGCAGACTGTAAAAAATTTCGCAAATATCAAGTTGCAATTAAACCTCCTGGTACGAAGACCCGCATCCAGGGCTTTCAAGTACCATAACTTTGCTGACCTTTATGTGTTCTGTATTCAGACGGGAAGAAAGTTCAGTAAATAAAAACTTGGAAAGGGTTTCAGAGGTTGGGTTAATACTGGCAAAGGCCGGGTTCTCATTGAGAGTGGTATGATCAAGTTTGCTTAATACATCTTTTACAGCAATTTTAACCTCCAAAAAATCAATTCCTATCCCTAAACTATCAAGTTTTGTGCATTGGATATAAGCCTCAACGATCCAATTATGCCCGTGCATATTGGCGCAGTCCCCATCATAGCCTTTCAAAACATGGGCGGCTGCAAAATAATCTTTTATATAAACTTCATATATCTCTTTCATAAAGCCTCCTTAATCATCAAAATGTTTAAAACCAATATTTTGAAACAAAAAAACCGGTAGCCATGGAAACCACCATGAGTACCGGCCATTGTAAGTTCTTGGTAGCGACGCAGGGAATTGAACCCCGGACACTGCGGATATGAGCCGCATGCTCTAACCATCTGAGCTACGTCGCCGAAAAACCCAAAATGAATATCATAGAACTGCTATAAACGTCAATATTTAATTTATGGATTTGTCAAAGCCGGCAATTTTAATTGTAAAATTATGTAATTTTTCCGGAAGATTGGAAAATACAACCATAAAAGGAACACTGGCGCCGGGTGCTACATTGACATTGATTTTATGAGCCCCTTCTTTCACGGTAAGAAGGGTGTTGATGTCTGAAATATTCCCGGTTTTGAGCATTTCTTCTGTAATGATATTTCCACAAAATGCATTTTTTGTTTTTGCTTCCTCTTTATCTTTGGTGATCAATGCCCCACGAATTTCAATATGACTATAGGCAATATTTGATGGATTTTCCACTCGTCCTGTAATGACAAACAAGGTGCCGGTAGTGGAATTGGTAACAAAACGACCGTTCACACTTTTTTGATTGGGGATGGGCTTGGCCTCTGATATTTCGGACATGGGTTTATTAATAAATTGATCAATAACAGGTAGTTTATAGCCGGTCATGACACTTGCGATATAGCCTCCGATGGCCAAAAGGAAGATCA
>JABIYQ010000549.1 GCA_018702715.1 Desulfobacula sp.
CAAACTCGCTCGTGCCTCACTCAAACAAGGCTTATTTTCGCTACGCTAAACTAAGAAAATCTAATAAATCCTTATAAGCTCGATCCATGTTTCATCATTCAGCTTTCTGCAAAAACCTAACCGGACATTGCTGAAATTATTCATGTAAATCGAAGGTTGCATCCAAAATGAAGAGACTTCAAAAAAAGCCATTCAAGGTTTTTAAACCTGAAAAAATTTTTGTATTTGGATGGGTGTTCCTGGCGGTTATTTTGATATCTTCATTGTTCGTGTACCGACCTTGGTGTTCAATGTTCTGCCCTTTTGGGTTGGTGGGATGGTTTTTTGAAAAGATCTCTATCTTTAAAATCAAGGTTAACTACGAAACCTGTATTGCCTGTGAGTCCTGTGCCAAGTCTTGTCCTTCGACTGCTATGGAATCTATTTTAAAACGAGAGAAAACTATTGTAGATTGTTATAGTAGTGCGACATGTCTGGATGCATGTCCGACAGGATCAATAAGCTTTGGTACAGGTAAAAGGGATCTTCCACCGGCTGGTAAGTATGATGGAAAAAAGAAAAAGGAGTGATAAGATCACAAAGAAGAAAAACTGGTGCAGGAGATGGACACCTTCACCGACCAAGAGACCAGCAGCAAGGTTAAAACAGAGATAGCCCGGGATACCGTCAATCTATTTTTCGGTTCCATCAAGGAGTCTTTGGCTGCAGGGGATCGGGTGGAGATCCGGGGGTTCGGATCCTTCCACGTCAAAAAGTATGAGGGATACACAGGAAGGAATCCAAAAACTGGAGATAGTATAGAGGTTCAACCAAAGAAGTTGCCTGTGTTCCGTGCCGGAAAAGAACTAAAAAATTTGGTTGATCAGAAAAACTAAAATTAACTTATCCCCTTTCTTCTTAATTTAGCAGGCAGTTCTTTAATGCTTTTTAGATAAGTCACCGCAATACTTTTGATCTCAGACAGCGTCATCCCCTTCAATTCTCCTTTTTCGCTTTCCGGACTTAGAAGTTCTAGGGTTTTGCTCAAGGTATTGATTGTTTTTTCATGAGCAGCAATCGTTCTTTTAAGTGATTTGATCAGTTCGTCATCTTCCTTCGCTGGTTTATCCAGTTGCTTCTTCGCGGGCTTATTCTTCTTTACTTTGATCTTGGGTTTGATCTTTTTTTCACCCGGTTGCTTCTTCGCAATCTTATCCGTCATTGCTGTTATAGTCTTATCTTCAACTGGTTCCTTTTTAGGATCCTGCACCTTTTTCCACAAACTTATGTAGGTTCTGAGACTTGCCATTTTGATGTCTGGGAATATGATTTGTAGCATGTCAAATTTGGCTTCAGTGTTCTCGTTCAGATATTCATTTACATGCTGACGGGCGCTTTTCTTTTTGATATCTGGAAATTTGGCTTGCAGGGTATCAACGGATGTTTCACTAACCTGCTGCTGGTCGTTTTTATTTTTGGTTTTCGGCTCTGATTTTGTCGTTTTTCTTGGAACAGGTCCGTTCAGTTTTCGTTTGAGCTTATAAAAATCAGCCTTCAGGCTCCCCGGGTTAATTTCGGGTAGTTGGTTTCGCAATTCACCAATTGAGATGTGGGGGGTTTCTTTTAGGATATCTTCGATTTTTTGTCTGATACTCATTGTTTTTCCTTTGATATTGTTGTGTTTTATATAATCAGACTATAGCAATGCTGGAATGAATGTCAATATAAGAGTGATCGAATGATACACGACGGTTCGTGTAGACTCCGGCAAATTCTAATTAAAAAGGAAGAGAAGTTGCGATCATTTATTATCCCGATAACTGTTTTTCAACTCCTTTTTTAGATCTTCTTCTTCTTTGTTAATTATAGCCAGTTTTTTAGTCCACTGTACTACTTTGTTCACTGCACTTTCTTCAAAATCAAGCAGTGACAGAATTTCCGTGATAAGTTCCTCTTCTGCCAATACAAAATCGGAATCTATGGCTGACACCCTGGCAATTTCCATCAGCATGATGAAAGCATGGTCGAATGATATGTTATTAAGTGGTTTCAAAGGGATTAGAAATTCTGCAGAATTAACGATGCCACTGTAATCGTTTAGATCCTTCCCGGTGATCTGCCGCAGTGTGAATTTTAACTCATCAATTTCCTCTCGTGCCACGGATTTATCTGCCATTATCATTTGAAAAATTGCTTTATATAACCACTGCCTCTCTTTATAATCCAGCTGCTTTATCAGTCTTTTTCTCATGGTTTTATACCGTTTTTAAAATACGATCGCCTCTCCTTCAAATAAAATGGTTGCAGAGGTAGCAGATTTTAGTGTTCTCGGCGAGAACGTTATC
>JABIYQ010000492.1 GCA_018702715.1 Desulfobacula sp.
ATTCCATTTGGAATTTGAAGGTCAAACCATTCAGGCCAGTATCAGCTCCGGAGCTGCAATCTGTGTTCCCGGTCCAAAGGAAAATTCCAACTCCTTGATTTCAAAAGCAGATAAAGCTCTTTATAATTCCAAAACAAACGGTCGGAATAAAGTGACAGGAAATAGCTGATTTCGTATTTTTTCTTTGCAAGCATCCATATAGAATGAACTATCAAACACTATTTACCAAAAGGACACGAAGAATATAATTGGACACAAATAATTTGTCTGACAAAATAGTATGGTCAACATGCAATGTAAACTGCGGTAGCAGGTGTCCTGTAAGACTGCATGTGAAAAATGGCATAGTTGTAAGGGTAGAGAGCGATCATACCAAGGAAGATGCCTTAGGAACCCAGCAGATTCGGGCATGTCTTCGAGGCAGAGGACTCAGGAAGTGGATCTATTCTCCTGAAAGGCTCTTATACCCTATGAAGCGGATCGGCAAAAGGGGTGAAGGTAAATTTGCGCGCATCTCCTGGAGTGCAGCCTTTGATTTAATCGCTTCCAAGCTCAAATATATAATTGATAAATACGGCAATGAAGCGATTTATCGCAACTATGGGACAGGGAATCTGGGAGGCGTTGTCTCTCACTACAACCAGATTGAAAAGCTGATGAATGTTTTGGGTGGCAAACTCAATTATCATAATTCATACAGTACTGCACAAATTTTTCAAGCCATGACTTATCTTTATGGTAAAACCGACACTGGAAATTATATCAGCGATATTGTTAACAGCAAGCTGGTTGTGCTGTTTGGGAACAATGCAGCTGAAACCCGGATGAGCGGCGGTGGAATAGTAAGAGATCTGGTATTAGCCAAAAAACAGAGTAAGGCAAAAGTCATTGTAATAGATCCATTATATACAGACACTGCAGCAGGATTTGCCGATGAATGGATACCATTGAGACCCGGTACTGATGCAGCCCTGGCAGCTGGGATTGCCCACGTGCTGATCATGAACGATATGGTGGATATAGATTTTTTGAATCGCTATACCCTGGGATATGATAAATCAACCATGCCAAAAGACATCCCCAAAGGTAATAGTTATAAAGACTATATCCTGGGTTTTGGAGAGGACACAACACCAAAGACTCCTGAATGGGCCGCTGCCATCACTGGCATCCCTGCCAAACGGATAGTAAAGCTGGCTTATGAAATAGGTTCCATTAAGCCTGTATACATAGCCCAGGGGTGGGGGCCCCAGCGTCATGCCAATGGCGAACAGACAGCAAGAGCCATCTGCATGCTGCCGATTCTGACAGGAAATGTGGGTATAAAGGGTGGCAACAGCGGAGATCGTGAAGCCTCCTTTGGCATTGACTGGCCAACAATTGCTGTAGGTGAAAATCCTGTTAAGACATCTATACCCTGTTTTCTATGGACAAAGGCCATTGAAAATCCCACTGATTTTACAGCCTTGAACAGCGGACTTCAGGGTAAAAAGAAACTGGAAGTACCCATTAAATTTCTTTGGTGTTTTGCAAGCAATGCGCTCATTAATCAACATTCTGACATTAATCGTACCCACGCCATCCTCCAGGATGAATCCAAGTGTGAAATGATCGTTTTGATAGAGAATGTGATGTCCACAAGTGCAAAGTATGCCGATATCCTACTCCCTGGAACAAGCAGTTTTGAAGAACGGGATCTGGCCTATCAGGGGTATGCAGTAGAAATGGGTGCACTCATGATAAGGGAAAAGGCCATTGAACCCATGGGTGAATGCCGGACCATATTTGATATCTGTGCAGGGGTTGCACGAAAAATGGGCAAAGAAAAAGATTTTTCAAATGGGTTGGATCATGACCAATGGGTCGAAGAAATGTATCATCAATGCCGCAAAATAAAACCCCAACTGCCGGAAGATTTTTCAAAGGCTCTTGAAAAAGGCCTGTACAAATGGCCTCGAAGCGGTAAGTCTTTTGTTGGCCTTGCATCCTTTAGAAAAAATCCTGAAAAATATCCTTTGAATACACCATCCGGTAAAATAGAAATTTTTTCCAGGCTTCTTTGGCAAATGGCTCAAACATGGCAATTGCCTGAGGGAGATTCTATCCGTGCCTTGCCTGAATATCATCCCACCTGGGGTATTCCCGGTATTCCCGGCAAAACAGATGAGGCCTTGTATCCCCTCCAATTAGTGGGGCATCATTTTAAGCAACGTACCCATTCGACCTATGGAAACAATGAATGGCTTAATGAGGCATCACCCCAGACGCTCTGGATAAATTCTCTGGACGCAAAACCCCGTGGCATTGAGCATGGCGATCTTGTAAAAGTCTTCAATGATATGGGTGCTACCCTTGTCCGTGCCAAGGTTACTCCCCGCATAATGCCAGGGGTGCTGTCTTTGCCCCAGGGGGCATGGTATAAACCGGATAAGGAAGGGATTGATCAAGGTGGTTGCATCAATACACTGACAAGTCAACGACCTAGTCCCATTGCAAAAGGCAACCCCCAGCACACCAATCTTGTACAGGTGGTCAAGGAAAAATAAAATGTAACTATTCAGCTCTTATGTTTGAAACCGCCCTATCTGATGGATATTTGTTTCGATGCTAAACGCTTAACCTCCTGCAAATATCCATCAGACAGGGCTTTGAGATAAAGTCTTTTAACGGGCTAAACAATTACAATAAATTAAGGAAAAACAAAATAATGATTAAAACCCCGGCCTTTTTTATTGATATGCAGATCTGTACAGGTTGCAAAACCTGCATGGTAGCCTGTAAAGATAAAAATGATCTGGATTCCGGCTTAAGATGGCGCAGGGTGTATGAGTTTTGTGGTGGAGACTGGGTTGTAAGATCTAATGGAACGTTTACCCAGGATATTTTTGCATATTATATTTCCATGGGCTGTAACCACTGCCAGGATCCTGTCTGCGTTAACGTATGCCCAAGTTGTGCAATGCATAAGGACGCGTCTGGTATTGTTTTGATAGATTCAAAAAAATGTGTGGGGTGCCGCTATTGTGAGTGGGTCTGTCCATATTCAGCCCCTCAATTTGATTATACAAATGGTATCATGACCAAATGCGATTTCTGTCAATCCCAAATTCAGGAAGGCAGGGAACCTTGCTGTGTGGAGGCCTGTCCCACCCATGCCCTTTTATTTGGTGACTATGACGAATTGATAGCGCTTCATGGCAAAAAAGGCATTATCGCCCCTCTGCCATCACCTGAAATCACTTGCCCAAACCTGGTAATCGTGCCCCCCAAACAAGATAAATTACCGGACTATAACAAAGGATTGATTCAAAATCCGGAAGAGGTGAAGGATGAATAATTTAAGCCTTATCATTTTTACAATATTGATTCAAACCTCTGTGGGAATTTTCTCGACAACCCTATTTAATATCTGGATAAACAAAAAAGAAATGATAGATATTTCCTTGATCATTTTATCAACATGCCTGGGATTGATTATCTTAGGTTTGATATCAGCAATGGTTCATTTAGGAAATCCCAGAAACGCACCTTATGCAGTATCAAATATTACCCATTCCTGGCTTAGCCGGGAAATTGTCACAATAAATCTATTTGCAGTGAGTATTGTGCTGTTATGGATAGTTACATTTGCAGACGTTCAAAAAGGACTTTTCCTTATTGAGACAGTTTCTTTAATCCTCGGGATATCAACTATTTTTACGATGAGCCGGGTCTATAGATTAAAGGTCGTACCTGTCTGGGACTCTATTGCCACACCAATGGATTTTTTTGGAACGGCTTTGTTAGCCGGTTCTGTTGCATCGGCTGTATTAAATTGGGTAATTTCAGATAAAGTTTATTCACCCTGTTTGACCTTTTTGATATTTTCAGGTTTTGGATTGTGTTTAAAAATTGCTTCCATATTTACTACAATATCAATACAACACAGTTCAAAAACTCTGTTCTGGTATGCATCCCTGCGAAATAAATTCAAAGGTCAAACGTTAGCACATGTTTTTCGAGCAGGCGTATATATAACCGGGGTGGCTTTATTTGCAGCCGCAAATATTGGCTTGACGGATCAATCCACAATTTTTTTGCTGATCTCTTTTTGTATTATCACGTTAACTGAAATCTGGAATCGTTTTTGTTTTTATGATTCTTTTTGCCGATTGGGGCTGTAAGGTAATTGCTGATTTCATTTGCGGTCCTTAGCATTATTTATGTTGACCTTAAAGCCCATGAATTAAATTTGAATAATGCATTTGTATAAAAAAGGTAAACCATGAAAATAGAAAAGTCACATAAGATTGGTTTTTTTGATATCGATTCTCAGTTTAAATTAAGGGTTCAGTCTGCTGCCCGGTTTTTTCAGGAAATGGCAACCCTGCATTCAACAAAAATCGGAGCCGGGTCGGATGTATTGTTTGAAAAAGGGGTGATATGGTTTTTACATCGTTTGGAAATCGAGTTTTTCAGATACCCATCTCTTGGCGAGGACATTAAGGTTAGCACCTGGTCAAGGGGGTTTAAAAGGTTTAAAGGATTCAGGGAGTATCATATACATTCATCTCTGGGTGATATTGCAAGGGGATCAAGTGTCTGGCTTTTTTTTGATTTCAAGCGAAAGAGGATTTCAAAAGTACCTGTTCAGATTTCAGATCTTTATGAAATTGAACATGAGAAATGGTTTAACAAGGAAATTAATGACTGGCAGCCCTGCGGAAAGATTGATCCTGACCAACAAATGGATATCAGCCTGAGATATTCTGACTTTGATATGAACGGTCATGTGAACAATACAATTTACCTGGGATTTTTAGAAACGCTGTACCATAAAACCATAAACAGCAATTCAAAACCGATCAAGAATATTAAAATCAGGTTTAACCGTGAAATCGGCAGTGGCAAAGACAATATTAGAGCAGGCTGGTACAAGGCGAATGGTGTGTATCAATGCAATATATTTGATGATTCAACCCTGTATGCTGATGCAGAAATCATTCCCATGTATTGATAAGCTGGATTGAAAAGCAAATTTGGTAAAGGAGCAAAACATGGGGCAAAGATTTAAGGTTTCGGTAAAAGATTTGAGCAAAAAATATCCCCTGGGTCTGTTTGACTTTGAAGATACATCAAAACTGGAACCTTTAGACAGCATTATTGGTCAGAAGCGAGCTGTTGAAGCCATTGATTTTGGGTTGAATATGAAGGGTCCGGAATACAATATTTTTGTGACAGGCCTGGAAGGCACAGGTAAATCAACCATTATCAACAAGCTCGTTTGCGAGCATGCTAAAAACCATGAAACATCAGAAGACCTTTGCCTGGTAAATAATTTTGAAGATGAGTATTGTCCGGTTGTAATTGAAATGCCTGCAGGTTCGGCCGTCTATTTCAGTCAAAGCATGATCCGGTTTATTGAAGTACTAAAGACCAAAATTCTTGAAATTTTTGAAACATCATCTTTTCGGGATGATCAGACAAAAATTAACAAAGAATATTCAAACCGACAAAAAGAGTTGTTTGAGACTGTTGAACATCTTGCTAAAAGCAAAGGGTTATTAATCGTCAGGATTGAAGGCGATTATAAGGTTGTCCCGGTCTTAGAAGGCCAGCCCATGTCCAATGAAGAGTATCTATCCCTTGATGAGGCAGCACGACAACAAATTGATGCTAAAGCTGTGCCCATTGAAGAAAAACTTGCCCAAGCTGTTTTGGAAATAAATAGGCTTGGGGATGAAATAAAGATTGTTTTAAAAGAACTTATAGCCTCAATAACAGAACAGCTTATTTCAGAACAGATTGATCCTGTAAGATATTATTTCAGAGACTGCAAAGATATTCAAACATATCTGAAAAAGGTTAAAGAGGATATTATTGATAATATTGCAATGTTCCTTGGGGTTAAAGACCATGAGGAGGATGAAGGCAAAAAATTTCTGGAAATGACAGGTTCTCTTGTGAAAAGATATCAGGTGAATGTCCTGGTGGATCGAAGACGGGACAAAGGTGCGCCCGTTGTATTTGAGCCAAATCCAAGTTTTCAGAATCTTTTTGGTAAAATTGAAAAAAAACCGGTTATGGGAGCATTTGCAACTGATTTTACCATGGTTCAGGCCGGTTCTCTGTTAAAAGCCAATAAAGGCTATCTTATCCTGAATATTGA
>JABIYQ010000494.1 GCA_018702715.1 Desulfobacula sp.
GGAGAAGTTCCGCCAACAAAGCTTCCACAGTCTTCGGCCAGACGAGATCATCTTAAAATAATCAAGTAAAACTGACGGAAAATAAGAAATATTATGACTACTGAAAACTATTGTCAGGCATGTCGCAAAAGAGCCACACCCTAATCATTTGATGGTGTTACAATTAGATTGTAATCACGATTTTCATTTGACAGATAAACATCAGCTACAGATCTTAGCAAAGAACTATTTATTGGGTTCTCAATCAGATTTCCATTCTTTTGAAGTAGATCAAACATATCATCAATCCCCTGGCTATTTTTCCCTGTATGAAAATCCTTGATGTGGTTTACAGCTTTTTGTATAAATTCAGTTTTTTGTCTCAGTACCTGAACCATCTCAACATAAGGAACATCCATTTCCTGCAAATCAAAAAATATCTTTCCATCTGATAATGCTTGCAGCTGTTTTCCATCTCCTATCAACACCAACCGGGAATTTTCACAGTTTATCTTATCAATAAGTTCATTAGCTTGAAGACTGCAAAGCATACTGACATCGTTACAGATTATAAGCCTCTCAGAAGTTGATTGATATATAGGCTCATTAAGAAAACTCGAGATAGTCCGGGATTCTATTCCAGCATTGTTTTTCAGTTCCTGACTGGCTTTACCTGTATAGCCCAAGCCGATTATTTCAACCCCAGACTTTTCATTTTCAATGATATCTCGCACTACTTTCAAAGCCGAAGTCTTGCCTGTGCCAGCGCTACCTTGAACTAACATCATCCTCGCCTTTGACGTTAAGATAAATTGAATCATTTTCTTTTGATCATCAGAAAAATAATCATAGTTTTTTGATATGATTTTATCCGCCTTTTGAGCCGATATCATGGGATCGCATGCGTTCTTCCCTTTTTTAAATTGATCAATGATGGCATGTTCTGTTTCTTTTAAATCCCGGCTTGTAAAATACCTATGAACAAGGCCATGACCTGAAACGTGCTCAGAAACTGGAAGGATCTCTTCTTTTAACCGCATTTCATAAAATGTTTTTTCAAAATCAGAAAGGGTATAACATCCCCGGCTCAAGTTCAGTGCGGATTGTATCAAATCCTTTTTTGTAAAAAGAACTTTATGTTCATGGATGGAATAATATGCACGCCTTAGATGTTCACCCGGGCTTGAAGTCTTTTCTATAGAAGGTGCTTTTTTACCTTGTTCCACTGATTTTATAATTCTATCGGCCGGAACTTCTTTTTCCCATTGTTCCTTAAGTTTTTTTTCATTTTGAGAAGAGTCTTTTTTTGCCCGAGATTTCAAAACAGCAATGTTCCTTATGGTTAAATCATTAGCATTCTGAAACGCATCTTTTCTTTTGAAATCTTGTTCGACTTTATCAATTGCCTTTGAACGTTTGGAAAAATTATAGATCCATTCTTTTTCAACCCCTGTTATTTCCCATTTCCCTGAACCATTAGTGTCGATTTGATATCCAAGATCCTGAACATATTTTGCCAATACACTCTGGTATATATCGTTGATCAGAACCTGATCGGTGAATACTTTATCAAACCAAACAGCTTTGTGGCCTTTGGGAGTTATAGTATGGTTCAATAAAATTGCATGAGTGTGTAGTTGAGGATCATTCTCACGGCTGGTGGAATGCATAAATGTCGCAAATATTCCTGCCCCTGTCTTTTGGACATATGTGTTTAACCCGTCATACTCACGAACATAAACGTATTCTTTGTCAAGGTAATCAAGGGTAGTTTCTACTGATTCTTTGTGGGCAATAATCAGTTTGTTATCACCAGTATGGAGCGCTAAAATACTCAAGGATTTCGGTGCTGAAAAGACTACATCCACACCTGCTTTATGAAAGGAGTGCCCGCTTTTATCCCTGCCGTCTTTGATCACATGGTTACCTGCCAAATCGTTACCACAAATTAGGTTGGCAAAATGGTTTTCCCGGCACGCAGTGTTTTCAATATTGTAATCTTTTGAAAGGCCTCCATACCATTGAGAATTTGATTCGATAATAGGGTCTACCTCATAATAGTAGTCCTGGGCCTGGCTTCCACTAATATTAAGAACAAACATTGATATGCCTCCGTATTATTTTTGTATGACAGTGAAATACTAATAAAAACAAACTGTTGGAGGTTAAAAGAAAAGGATTGTAAAACAATTCGTTATACAATGGATTGAAGGAAGACAAATGAATAGAAAGGGTTTGGAAAATCTGGATGAGAGAAATTCACAGCGTATAGTGTTAGATAAAAAGAGGACCATATTTACCTCCATAGAGAACTTGCTCTCTGGTTTATCAAGAGCAAGTTCTGGCGGGTTGGCTTTTCGCAGGATTTATTCCCCAAGAATCTTGCTGATTTTATTTTTAAGCTCATCAATTTCTGCTTTTAGCGCATTGGCATCATTGGATAAAAAAGCATCTTTTTTATTTAACTCTTTTTCCACCATCCGCCCAACTTGCATGTACAACTTATCCTCTGCCTTATTTGCCAATTCCAGCATTTGTTTTGCTTTTGCTCTGAGGGCAGATGGAGACATTTTCTTTGCCATGACAGTTCTCCTTTGAGTATGAATTATTTAAAATTTATCGGTGGGATTCCTGTGATCGTTGCAGCAGGAATAATAGATGTTAAAAATAAACCCGCAGGGGGTATTCTGCGGGTTTAAATAAAAGGTAAGAGTTCATTCACAAGCATGTTTTTTCCAGACTTTATCGCACTTCATGATGAGAATATATAGATTTTTAATTTTTCCCATCACTTCGTCATAGTCCATACTTGCTTTGAATCTGTTATAGGTTACAGCCAATTCAATGGCTTTATCCCTAAATTCATCATTAATAAGCTCCTCATACCTTTTTCGGACATTCTTTTTTCCTTGCTCGTGGTTGATACAAGAGAAATTTTCTGCCAGATCCTTTACACGTTCCAGGATTTTACTGATTCGATAATGGTTTTTGTTGAATTTACCCCTTAACTTTTGGAAATCCATTGAACCATAAGCAAACGATAATGCATCATCAGGTTCAGGCCAAAAATCACGTTCAACAGTTGGTTTTGGGATTGTTAGAAGCAGGGCATGTTCTTTATTCATATACCAGCTTCTAAAATCCATATACGCTTCAATTTCATCTTCATCCATGCCTTCATAGGCATCGAAGCGTTTTACCACTTTTAAACCAGATCTTGATGGCAAATCTTCTACAATCCAGCAATCCACGGTTTCACTAATTTGTTCTTTTTCCATTTTATCACCTCATGGAGCGGGCTTTTTTCATTCTCTGTTGATTACAGAGGGATGAATGTGATTTGGATATTAAAAGAAAAAAAAAGAAAAAAAGGAAGAACATCCAAGAACTGAATCTTTCAATTCAGAGGGTAAACGACTTAGCTTTTGGGTCGTTTGTTTGCCACTCCAAAGTATTAAATTGATAGTAAGCACAATTTCTTGAGAATCAATAAAAAAAGAGAATAATTAATCATAATATCTCTCTTTTTGATAAAGGATAATGTTCAATAACTTTTTTTCCGCAACAACATTCAAAATATTGGGAAAAACCTTCATTTGTCTCCACTGTCCTAAGATGATCAAGTAAGTCCGGTGTATGGATGCAAACTTTTTGTATATCTTTTTGATCGATTTCCCCAAATGTTACCTGATGCCTGTCCATATCTTGTTTTTGTATTGATTCCATAATTTCATACCTCCAAGGAATAATTTTCCTTCTACTCAGTAAAGGAAAATATAACTGTTATTCATGATTTTTTCTGCCTGTATTTTGACCATCATACTTGCAATTAAACCCTGTAAATATTTTTTTTAAGGTGCTTTCTATCATCTTAAATTGCCTGATATCTTTTGCATTAAAATCAGCAGAAATTTTACGTTCCAAAATTCCCAGTCTGACAATCGCAAATATGACAGTTCTTCTGAATTTTGGATTGATTAAAGGATTCATTGAACTTTTCCTGAATTTTTTTCAACTTGGTTTTAAAATGATTCGCTTGCATGATTGATCCTTTAACGGATTTGATTTTATTGAAGAATGTTAGTTATGGACATTTGGGAATGCATTTATTTTGAAAGAATTGGGAAGAAAGTTAAGTTATGAGATTAA
>JABIYQ010000495.1 GCA_018702715.1 Desulfobacula sp.
ATTTCCGCCCCAAGTTTATATTTTTTTGCAAGCTCAACGCCATTTTTTACATGGCCTATTAAAACAAGAGCAGACATGGAAGGAGAGAGCTTGTCATGCCTGTTTTTCCCGTCGGCCTGATTTTCAATAAAATATAATTTTTTATCCAATTTTCCAATGTCATGGTAATATCCCATTACTTTTGCCTTTAGACTGCTGACATCTATAGCAGATGCAGCAGCTTCCGCCAAAGTGGCAACAATGACGCTGTGGTTATACGTTCCAGGGGCTTCAATCATAAGTTTTTTAATCAGGGGCTGATCAAGATTTGAAAATTCCAACAGCTTTGAGTCTGTCGTATAATCAAAGATAAGCTCGATGAGCGGTGCAAATCCAATGGTCAGGGTAGCGGAAAAAAGGCCACCGCAAAAAGCCATGGCCATTTCTTTTGCCAAAATGATCAGATCCGGCTGGGCAAGGGAATAGAATCCAATGGAAAGGGCCAGGACTCCATTGAAGATCGCAAGCTTGAAACCGGCTATGATAAAGTTTTTTCTTGCCTGCCGCGCGTTGATCCAATAGGCAGCAGTAATACTCGATAAAAAGAAAAAGATAAAAACTTCAAAATTGCCTGAAAATACAAGAGTTGCCAGAACAGAGAGAATAATTGTGAAAAAAACGGCAATATCAAATCCTAAAAACAGGCAGACCAGCATGGCAGCTGAAGGGATTGGAATGATCATGAAAAAAGATAGAGAGGAAATATCCCATGTGGCATCGGGATTTGCCGACTGGGCAATAAAGGTCGAAGCTTTTGCAAAGGTCAGATAAAGAATAAGTCCTAATGCCAGAAATAAAATGTGTTTATTGTGTGCAGCTCGTAATTTTTTGTGATCCTTTAAAAATAGGAGATAAACAACCAGGATGGTGAAAAAAGTGATAAGGGCAACCCCCGTACTGGAAATAATAATATTTTTTTCTTTTACCTGTTCCTGGAGGGCCAGAAGTTTTACCAATTGAACCTTATCTACCCGTTCGCCTTCCCTTAAAATCATTTCGCCTGTTTTGATCTGGTATAAAATAGGTTTGATTTGGTCTTCTGCTTCTTTGATTCTTTTTTCCGTCTCATTTTTATTTAGGGTTATATTGGGTTGCAATAATCTCTGGCACAGATCAACGATGAGGTTGGAAAGATTATAATTAATATCTTTTAACAGGGGCTGACCTTCGATTCGTACCATGGTTTTCGCCTGGTCCGGACCATAAAAAGCCTTTAAATTATTAACGATTCTCTCTTCTTTGGAACCAATGGTTCGAAGAATAATCCCCTTGTGCGCTTCTTTTAGTAAAATTTCTTTATTGGCCACAATTCCATTGGTAAGAATTTTTTCAATAATAATTTTAATTTTTTTTGTCATATCAGAAGAGAATTGATCCTTATATAAAATAGTATAAACTCCCTTGCTGATTTCAATCCCAAGTTTTTCCTCAAATTCAGGTTTGGTATCCAATACAATGGCAAATGTCGGGTCGGGTTCAGAGTTTTGCTCATTTGCCTTTTTAAATAGTCCCCTAGGGATTTTCATGGCATCATCAATGCCGGAAAAGATTTTATTTAAAAGGTTGGCATCAAAATCATAAATATTTTTTACAGAGTCTTTGACCTCATCCTTTTTAATACTTGTGGTTTTTGTATCTTCAACAAAGAAATTTTTCGGTGCTTTGATATCCCTTTTTGCAACATCCCCGATGTTGTAAGAATAAGAAGTTTGACTCTGTTTGGGATGGTGGGTAAAGGTAAACAAGGCAGTTATAAGAATCAGCATCAGCCACAACACATAAGGTGTTGTAAGAAGAAATTCTTTAGCCTGAGTAATGTTATTTTCGGGTTTGTTTTTTTTCATATGCATCAATAATGCTTGCTACAAGTTTATGGCGTACAACATCATCCTTTGAAAAATAAATAAATTCAATCCCTTTTATTTTATTTAATATTTTTTTTATTTCAATGAGACCTGATAGTCTGCCCTTTGGCAGGTCTATTTGCGTAATGTCGCCGGTGACAATGGCCTTTGATCCATATCCGATTCGTGTTAAAAACATTTTCATTTGTTCCGAAGTTGTATTCTGTGCTTCATCCAGGATTATAAAAGCATTGTTCAGCGTTCTTCCCCGCATAAAGGCAAGAGGTGCTATTTCAATGGTTTCCTGTTCAATGAGCATTTTTGCTTTTTCAAAGTCCATCATATCATAAAGCGCATCATATAAAGGCCGCAGGTATGGGTTGATTTTCTGGGCCAGATCTCCGGGTAAAAATCCCAAAGCCTCGCCGGCTTCAACAGCAGGTCTTGTCAAAATAATTCTTTTTACTTCCCCTTTTGAGAATGCAGCCATTGCCATTGCCATGGCAAGATAGGTTTTTCCTGTCCCTGCCGGGCCAATGGAAATAAGAATGTCATTCTTTTTAATTGCTTTGACATAGTTTTGCTGGGAAGGATTTCTGGGGGTGATGGTTTTGTTTCGGACGGTTTTAAATATAGTTGTTGAAAAGATATCTTTTAAATGAGAGTTATTGTTATTCTTTATTGTATTGATTGCAGCATCAATATCAGCTTCTCCAAAGGAGAATTTATCTTCTAAAAGGATATAAAGCTGGTTGATCAGTTTTTCGGCAAGATTTACATCCTTGGGATTACCGTTAACCAATAACGAGTTTCCCCGGGTGTCTATTGTAACTTTAAAGGCCTCACAAATTTTGTCCAGGTTGTGATTGTGATGGCCGAATAGCTCCCGGGCAAGCGTAAGGTTTTGAAACGTCAAATTTTTCATGGACTATAGGGTGCATTTTATTTATTTAAAGGTCAATAAAAATCTTGACTAAAAAACGGGTTAATTGTTATTGAAACCTCACTTTTAATCAAAGTAAAAAGGGAAAGCATGAACTTTTTTGACGTCGCTGTTATAGTTATTGTATCGTTTTGTTTGATACGAGGTATATTTAACGGGCTTGTAGGGGAGGTCTCCGGAATCATAGGCGTTTATGCAGGATTTTACGGCGCTTATACATACTATCCTCTGATTACGGTTTATGTTGAGAAATTGATTAAATCTTCTGATATCAGAAATCTCGTGGCTTTTTTTATTTTATTTTGTTCTATTTTCATGATTGTTAGTCTTATCTCCCTTTTGATTCGCAAAATTTTAAAATTTGTTTTTTTAGGATGGGTTGACAGATCTCTTGGACTTGTTTTTGGCGCGTGCAAAGGTATCTTGGTCGTTTCAGTTCTTTTTATTATGATCACAACGTTTTTACCAAAGGGCTCAAACCTTTTAACAGGTTCAAAATTTTTTCCATATGTTGCAATCGTATCCAAAGCTATGACTGTGTTGGTTTCCAAAGATACCAGAAATGATTTTTTAAAACATCTGGAAGGAATTCAAAAGAGTTGGAAACTTTAGAAACTCTGTTTAATATTATCAGAACATTAAGAAGTGAGAAGGGATGTGCCTGGGATAGAAAACAGACACCTGAAACCATGTGGAAATGCCTTGCAGAAGAAACATATGAACTTGAAGAGGCAATAACTAAACAAAACCTTGAAAATATTTGCGAGGAATTAGGGGATGTTTTATTCCAGCTGGTTTTTATTCTGGAGATTTTTCAGGAAAGAAAAGCCTTTACAATTTCAGATGTCATTAACCATGTCGAAACAAAAATGATTCGACGTCACCCCCATGTATATGCCGATGCCAGTGTGTCAACCGAGCAGGAGTTGACACTGCAGTGGGAGGCCATTAAAGTTCTGGAAAACAAGGAAAATGGACAAAAAAGATTATCTGTACTGGATTCTGTTCCCAAAGGGATGCCATCTTTGATTCGGGCGTTAAAAGTGTCCAAATGCGCAGTAAAAGAAGGGTTTGACTGGGATAATATCCATGAAGTACTGGATACTGTAAAAGAGGAAATCAATGAATTTGAGACTGCATTAAAAAAAGGGGATCAAAATGAGGCAGCCATGGAATTCGGGGATATTTTATTTTCTCTTGTTAATGTAGCAAGGGCTGCTGAATTCCACCCGGAGACAGCTCTATCAAGGTCCACTGCCAAATTTGAAGGCAGATTCAGATTGATGGAAAAAGAATTAAAGGAAAATAAGTTAAACCTCAAGAATCTTTCAAAAGATCAGAAGGATCTTTTGTGGACAAGGGCAAAACAATCCTGGGGAAACCATTCTTAATCTGAAATCTCTTTGGGTTCACTCAAAAATAACTTCTAACTATTCAGTTCTTATGTTTGAAACCGCCCTATCCGATGGATATTTGTTTCGATGCTAAACGCTTAACCTCCTGCAAATATCCATCAGACAGGGCTTTGAGATCAATTGTCAGACACCTGTCTGGCCAATTCTATCATTCGGTTAACAATGAATTTTGAATCTTCCACGGGCAGGGTATGGGTGGTTCTTTGATTATTTTCATCAATCATAGTATATGTAAATTGATTTTTATTGTTTGGAAAAACAATTTTTTCTTCAGATTTTTTTTCTATGGGGCAAGTAATTTCTTTTTTCTTTTTTCCCTTGGGTTTTTCCGTAATTATTCTGCTCAGGATATTTGAAACAACTTTAGTAATAACTGCCTGGCGCTTTCCTTCAGAAGAGGTGTCCATATGGTCGACATCATTGTCAAAGAGATTGTTTCTGGTCTGTATATTACCCAGACTCAGTTGTCGAGAATAAACTTTCAGGATATTTCGTATTTGATACAAAGGTATTTGCATTTAATCTTCTCCTTAAGTTTAAATTAGCAGTTTGAGAAAATTAAACCATTTGGTTTTTTATTAATCGTCAAAATCCCCCTCCTGGCCCTTATCTGTGGTTATGCTTAATGCTTTTTCAATAATCTTTTCTTTTGTCCAATCATTTTTAGATTCTATTTTTTCAGTTTTGAAACCCGGATCGCAGGATTGGTTCTTTAAAATTTCATCTATTACGAATTGGGCTGTATCCGTTGCGTTAAATACACGGGTTAAAAGTCCGTAAACAAATTCTTCAACATCCTTTGCCATCCGATCCCGGATTTTTTTGGGCTGGGCCAGCAATCTGCTTTCAAAGGGGCTGTTGAGCTTTTTAACGTTACCGCCTGTTAAATCATTTGTTTTTGCATAGGCCATCATATCTGCCCACATTTTTTCTGAAACACCTCTGTCTTTTTGTTTGATGAAGCTGCCATTGTCAAGGATGGCATTTCCATAATCGTTAACCTTAAGCCCCCAGGATATCATTTGCAGGGCAGTGGCAACATTGGCCTTGGTCGTCCTGGTTTTTGAGGCGATCTCGCGGAGTCTTTCAGAATTGTTACCCGAGGTTCCGTGCTGGGCACCGGAAACTTTGTATTTGGAAAGAGCCTCATGGATTTGGGTGGTCAGCTCAACACTGATTCCTTTATCACTGGCTTCAATGCCATGGGTTGTTCCATTATTTAAAGCAATCCAGTTGGGAAAAATATTGTGGGCATTCAGCCCTTGAATAAGGAAAAGTGCTTCCTGGTCAGTTGAAAGTCCCAATTTCCCTTTTATTTCACCCACTTCTGTTTCAAGACCCGCCCAGGTGGGAATATATGGGGATAATTCAATATTTGCAAGAAGGTTCTGGTCATCAGGCATATGGGAGGCATCAATGGCAATGGAGGTAATTCCCGCATCAAACAAAGACAGAATTTCCGTTTTAGCCGGTTCAACTTCTTCCGGCTTTTTGATACCGAAATGATCAGCATGGATAGCTACAGGAACGGTAATGCCAAGTTCATTCATAAAGGCATCCGTCATTCTTGCAATATTCCACAAATTCACTGCACAATAAGCGTTTGTCCCGCCCTCGGATCTGGCGATTTCAATTATAATAGCGGCATTGGCCCTTTGAGCGGCTGCAAGAGCGCCTCTGATTACAAAAGAGCTTCTCCCGTTGGCGGCAATGGTCATGGCCTTTGTCTTGAGTAACATGGCCTGATCTATATATTTCCCACTGACAAGAAGTGCCTTGGAGTTGGGGAAAAGTTTTTTTATATTCGGGGGTCTACCCAGGTCAAGTGCGGCTTTGAAGTCTGAAGAGTAGTTTAAAGGTTTTGTCATATCACCCTCCTATGTCTTTTAGATCAGATTAAAATTATTGAGTATTTTTTACACGAAACCATTATAAAATCAAGGAATATCGAATAATGAATAGCAATTCATGAATAACTTATTGGAATAAAATCGGGCATAATTTTTAAAATAGAAAAGATAATTTAATTATAACTATCTGTAAGATAAGATAAAACTAATTATATCTTTAAAGTTTATAATAATGATTAACTGCTTGACATTTATAAAACTCTTTTGTTAAATAATGAATCTTTGTTCATTTATATTAAGGAAGGATGATAACAGTTTGCAAAAGAATAAATCAGATCTGCAGAAGAACAAATCGGAAAAATATAATAAAATATTAAGTAGTGCTGGTGCAGTGTTTGCAGAATATGGATTTTACAAAGCAACCATATCACAAATAGCAACAAAGGCAGGCGTGGCTGACGGCACATTATACCTGTATTTTAAAAACAAAGATGATATTTTATACCAATTCATAAATTTTAAAACCCATGTGGTGTTTAAAAAAATGCATGCTGCAGTTGAAAATGGTAAGAATGCTGAAGAAAAATTGCGGTTTTTGATCCGCTGTCATCTTGAGGAATTTCAAAATGATAAAAATATGGCAATTATTTTTCAATCAGAAGTAAGATATTTAAGGGATATTGAATCTCAAATCAAAGATATTTCAAAAATGTATCTTGATCTGCTGTCAGATATTATTGAGCAGGGACAAATTGAAGGTTCAATTCGCCAAGACCTTTTTGTCGGTCTTGTTAAACGGTTTATTCTAGGGGCTGTGGAAGGTGTTATCAGAACCTGGGTGACTGCCGATGGCCGATATGATCTGGTTTCAATGGCAGACCCTCTGGTGGATCTTTATCTGACAGGAGTAAAAGGTAAATAAATGCCATATAGTGTTTGAACGATCTAAATTTGTTGAATAAGGCTTTTTGCTTGACGTGTTCTTTCATGTTTATTAAAGCTTTTTAGTTCGTATTCAAAAGGTTAAGAAATATTTGGGAGGTAAAGAAGTATGACTTCAATAATCGGTCCGGCAAGTTTTAAATTATTCGGGATATTCCCCACAGCAATATTGTCATTTATTTTGCCTATCATTGGTATAGGATTGTTCACCTATATTATGGTCAGGCGTATTGCACCCCTTGTGAGGGCAAACCCGGATAACAGGTTAGATCAGATCGGCAAGCGTGTTAAGAATCTTGTTTTTATCTGGCTGGGGCAGATGCGACAACCAAGATACATGCTGGCAGGTGTGCTTCATATAGCCATTTTTGCAGGATTTTTAATTTTGTCCATCCGGTCTACATCACTTGTTATTATTGGTTTTTCAGACGGATTTGTAATACCCGGGTTTGGAGGGTTTTTAGGCGATATTTATAATTTTATAAAGGATTATGCTGCAACAATTGTCCTTATTGCCTGTATTATAGCTGCTGTTAGAAGGGGGATTTTTAAACCCAAACGTTATGCTGTTCCGGAAAAATACGGCAAGGATCATACGGGAGAAGCTGTATTTGTATTGGGAATTATTGCAACGCTTATGATCTCAGAAAGTATGTTTGAAGCCTCTGAGCTTGCCTATGAATTTCAGCATACGGGACAGGAACATTTTCTTGCCCCTTTGTCTCTGGTCTGGATATTTAAGGCAATGTTTTCTTCCGCTCCTCAAAGTTTTCTTCAGGGACTTCATATTTTTACTTATTTTGTTCATGACCTGACATTTTTCTTTTTCCTATGTTTTTTACCCATGGGAAAACATTTTCACGTAATTACATCTGTTTTTAATGTCTTTTTTATGCGGGTTAAGAAAGGCAAAATTAAACCTGTAATGCATGGCGTTTCCGATGATAAACTGGATGACCTTGAATCTTTTGGTGTAAAAGTACTTGAAGATTTTACCTGGAAACATATGCTGGATTTTTATTCCTGTGCCGATTGCGGCAGGTGTTCTGATCATTGTCCTGCCAATGCAGCCGGACGCCCATTATCACCCAGGTTTATTACCATTAAGGCAAGAGATCTGATGTTTAAAAATTATCCGTTTTCAGGTGAGATTTATAAAAGCGATATTTTAGTAGAAGATATTTACACTGAAGATGAAATCTGGTCTTGTACGACCTGTGGTGCCTGTGAAGAAGAGTGTCCTTTAGGGATCGAATATATTGATAAAATGGTGGATTTAAGAAGAGGTATGGTGGATGAAGGCATGGTTCCGCAATCTCTGCAAAAACCATTGAAAGCCCTTGAAAAAAGGGGTAATCCTTATGGGAAAATGGAGAAAAAAAGAGCAGCATGGGCAAATGATAAAGAATTCAAAGCAAACTTTCAGATTAAAGACCTTGCCAAAGAGACAGCCGATACTCTCTATTTTGTAGACAGTATTACATCATATGATGATGATATGCAGGATATAGCAAGAAAGACATCCATTATCCTTAAAAAAGCAGATATTGATTTTGGTATTCTGGGTAAATTGGAAAAGGACAGCGGAAATGAGGTCTTGCGTTTTGGCGAAGAAATGTTGTACCAGGATTTAAAAGAGCAAAATACTGAAGCGATACGCAAAACAGGTGTAAAGCAGATTGTGACAGCAGACCCTCATGCCTATAATGCATTGAAAAATGATTATGACAACCTTGTGCCTGTTAAGCATATCAGCCAGATAGTTGCCCAGAAAATATCCTCTGGAGTACTTGATCTTAAATCCTGTCAGAATCCTGAAAAGATCTATGTCTATCATGATCCATGCTATCTTGGGCGGCACAATGGTATTTATGAAGATCCCAGAATGGCCATGGATGCCATTGACGGGTTGACAAGAGTAGAACTTGAAAAAAGCCGTGATCGATCCTTTTGCTGTGGTGGAGGCGGGTTGATGCTTTTCTATGAACCGGAAGAAGAGACACGAATGGGAGTTTTAAGAGTCAATATGGCTGCTGCAGCCGGAGCAACAGTCATTGTAACTGCCTGTCCTTTTTGCCTGGTTAATATTCAGGATGCGATAAAGGTTGCGGGAAAAGAGGGTGAGATGGAAGCTTTGGATTTTACAAATCTAATTGAGCAGCACTTATATTAAAATAAATGAGTTACAGGTTAGAGGCTAAATTTGTGACGGATAATTGATTTAAAGGAGGCAATAATGGAGATTTTGGTATGTGTCAAGAGAGTACCGGATACTGCTGAGAATGAATTTGAACTCAACAGCGCTGGTAATGATCTTGATCGTGATGATTTAGTTTATTCAGTCAATGAATGGGATAATTATGCAGTTGAAGAAGCCATTCAAATTGTTGATAAAGTCGGTGGAAGTGTAACTGTTATAACTGTTGGTGATGATGAATCAGAAGAAGTTTTAAGGCGTGAGATGGCAATGGGTGCCAATAATGGAATCCTTCTTTCTGATGATGCATTTGAAGGCTCTGATGGTAAGGCAATTGCTGCAATTTTAAAGGCAGAAACTCAAAAAGGGAACTACGACCTGATTCTTTCGGGTGCCCAGGCAGATGAAGGGGCAGGGCAGATTGGCGGAATGCTGGCTGCAATGATGGATTACCCCTATGCGTCCCTGGTGAATAAAATTGAAGTTGGAGATGGTAAAATAATAGTGGGCAGAGAGATTGAGGGTGGAAACCAGGAAATGAATGAAATGCAACTGCCTTGTGTTCTTTCTATTCAAACAGGTATTAATGAACCCCGTTATGTCGGTATCAGGGGAATCAGAAAGGTTGCCAGTGTCGATATCCCTGTTAAGGGAGCCGGCGATCTTGGCATTGATACTGCAAGTGTCGGAGAAGCCGGTTCAAAAACCAAAAGAGTTGATTATTTTGTCCCGGATATGGGCGAAGGTGCTGAGATGTTGGAAGGCTCCACGGACGAGATTATTGAAAAGCTGATTGAGAAGCTTAAAGCTAAAGGAGGGCTTTGATCATGACACAGATTTTTGCATATATCCCATTTAATAATGGTGTGGCTGAAGATATAGCACAGGAATATCCAGCAGCTGCCAAGAAAATAGATGAGGGTGCTTCCTTAACAGCTGTTGTAACCGGATCAGGAGCGGATCTTGATAAAGTAGCCAATGATATGACACCTATTTATTCACAAGTGATAAAAATAGATAATGCAGACCTTGCCTATCCCAATGCCGACATCGTTAGAAAAGCAATAGAAAACGTAATTCCTTCGGATTCGATTTTCCTTATGGCCCACAATACCTTTGGAATGGACTTGGCTCCTGGTTTATCAATTAAAATGGATTCAGCTTATGCAGCCGATATAGTTGATTTTGAAGGAGTAGAAGGTACTGTTCTAAAGGCGGTCCGCCAGGAACTTGGCGGGGCGGTCAGTACTCATGTAACCGTTGATATATCTTCCGGTGCTGTTATAACGATACGGCCTGGATCTTTTGCTCCGATTGAAGAAGGATCAGCCGGTGGGTCAGTGGTTGATAAATCCGGTGATGCCGGTGATCTTTCCACAAAAAGAAAATTTCTTGAAATTGTTGCAGCAGAAGTGGGTGATGTTGATATTACTAAATCTGATGTGCTTGTTTCTGTCGGTCGCGGTATTGAGGATGAAGATAATATCGAGATTGCCCAGGAACTTGCTGAAGCAATGAACGCTGTTGTATCCTGCTCAAGACCGATTGTGGATGCCAAATGGCTTGAGAAATCACGCCAGGTTGGAACTTCGGGCCAGACAGTTAAGCCTAAAGTATACATGGCTATGGGTATTTCAGGCTCTTTTCAGCATCTGGGCGGTATAAAAGGCAATCCATTTATTGTTGCAGTAAACAAGAATCCAAAAGCACCGATTTTTCAGGTTGCAGATGTTGGTATTGTTGAAGATATTCTTGATTTTATGCCTGAGCTTACTGAAGCAATTAACGATCTTTAAGATTATTTAAATTTTTTTTTAAAGGGGCCTGGAATTGGTATACAGGCCCCTTTTTATTTCCTTAAAGTGGGGTCAGGCCTGCATAGTTGCGTTTAGGGTTCCTAAACGCAACTATGCAGGCCTGACCCCA
>JABIYQ010000231.1 GCA_018702715.1 Desulfobacula sp.
AACTGCGTGAGCATTTGGTATCCATAACAACCCAATTGAGGCAGCCACATATTCTTTCTTGTATTCCAGTTGGTTTTTGGAAAATCTTTGTTTGCCCACCGCTTACCTTTTTCAAAAACAGCAACCTTATACCCTTTTTCAGCAAGTCTTAGTGCAGAGACACTGCCGCCAAACCCAGAACCGATAACGATATAGTCATAATCAAATTCATTGTTACCCATTGAAAACCTCCAAGTCTTTTTATCCGCCTGCTATGGGCGGAAAAAGTCCGATTTCATCATCGGATGTTAAAATAGTATTCAGCTGATCAGGCAGGGTCCCATAATGTTTTCCGTTTACAAGAATGCGGACATGGGGCCCGATATTCAAGGTGTTTTCTTCAAACACCATGGATTTGAACTCCGGGCCGAACATCAAAGTTAGCTCAACCAACAGATTCTTTATAGAAATTCTGTCAAACTCGACATCAAAAACAGCCCGGTTGTCCATAACCTGACGCATGGTCAGATATGTCTTTACTGTGATGGACATATCTTGAGAGTTATACTCCCAACTCTTTTCTAAATTCTTCCATGTAGGCCCTGTATTTTCCTTTTTCATCACCGGAAAGATCATCCCCGAACTCCAGGTCAAACGGTGTCAGAGAGTCCACAATGTTATTGGCATGAGGTGCCACACCCAGCACGCCGACCTTGCTTCCCTTTTCAAGTTTAATTTTTCCCAGCAGAAACTCGGTGAGAAACTTTTTTTCTTTATTCAAAACTTTTTTCCATGTTGTCGGAGTAGCCGTCATTATATATTCAGATTCTGTCTTGGCTGTTTCTTCTGCTATCAGTTCAAGTTTATTGAGTTTTCCTGCATCAAAATAGGCACAAAACAGGATATCCTGATCAATTCCAAATGCAGGGTCTGCTTTTACGCGGTAGGCCATGTCTGCTGTAAGTTTTTTTAATTTTTGCTGTGCTTCCGGGTTTGAGCGGAAAACCTTGGCGCTTTCTTCAAGCCATTCTGGTGTGCAGTACTGATACGTTGTCATAGTGTTCTCCTTTATTAATTATTATTTTCCTTCATATTTTTTATAAAATCATCGCGTAATTCTTTTTTGAACAGTTTTTCAGTGACTGTCATGGGAAGCGTGTCTCTGAATTCAACATATTTTGGAACTGCATAGGGTGCCAGATGCTCCCTGCAATAATTACGGATATCATCTTCACTGACCGGATCGGGATAATTTTCAATTAATTTAATCACAGCAGCCACTCTCTCGCTGCCAGAAACATTGGGATCCGGGACCCCAAAAGAAGCACCCATGAGTACGGCAGGATGTTTAAAAATTACTTCATCTACCTGGGTGGTATAGACCTTGTTCCCGGAGACGTTGACCATATCTTTTGAACGGTCGGTCATATGGAAATATCCATCCTCATCCATATAAGCGATATCTCCTGTGTGGAGCCAGCCGTCTTTAGTGAGTCCAGAACCTTCGTCCGGCCAATAGCCCTTCATGATCTGGGGACCTCTAACCAGAATTTCCCCGGAATCTCCGAATGGCGCTTCTTCTCCAGTTGCAGGGTTGATTATCTTGCACTCTGTATCCGGAGCAGGTACACCAAGACCTGATTTTTCACTGGCCATAAATCCTGTTATTTTTGAAAATCCGGAGAGGTTAAAATGACAAAGTGGCGAGGTCTCTGTAAGTCCATACCCTTCAGAAACAGGATTGCCAATTTCTTTTTTAATCGCATCAGCGACTTCTTTAGGCAGAGGAGCGGCACCACTCATGGGAATCACATTGAGCCTGCCGATCTTTTTCTGGGCAATCCGCATGAACTGTGTTGGAACGGCACAAATCATAAACGGTCTGTATTCCTTAATAATCTCGACAATATCGTCAATATCTCTCGGGTCCGGAACTACAATCAACCGAAGTCCGAGGAATGCGGCTGACTGGGACATATACCGTCCATAGGAATGGAACAGTGGGACCGACAAAAGAACAGAAGATTTCCCTTTGATTCCTTTTAATAGGGGTTTCATCATCCACGGCAGACCCTGCCGAATACAGGAGAAACGATTAAAATGTGTAATCATGACGCCCTTTGGAACGCCTGTTGCACCTCCTGTAAAAGCAAGTTCACAAAGATCTTGTTTCGGATCTATTGTAATATCTGGAGGTACCGACTTACTGTTATCAAGAAGCTTTTTGAATTCATACACATTTTCAGGAATGGGTTCTTTAACCCCTGCCTGATCAAAACCATCAATCGATGTGACAATAACAGAGGAAAAGTCACACTGATCTTTTAAACTCAACACCCTTGAAAGCTCATCTTCCCGGCAAATGAGGACTTTAGCCTTGCCGGAACCCGCTTCGTGTACCAGTCCGTCATCTGTCCTGAGAATACTGGTTGGTATGACCGAGGCTCCGGCCTTCATAATACCCCAGTCTGCTATGACAGCTTCCGGACAATTGGGCAGGAATACGCAAACCTTATCTCCTTTTTCAACACCAATTTTTGCTAAGGCATTGGCCAGTCTGTCGGCATAGTCTTTAAGCTGTTTATAGGTAATCTTTCTGCCCATGAAAAGAATGGCTGTCCGGCCGGCGTATTTTTGAACTGCATGATCCAGTGCAAAGGGCAACGGCTCTTCAGGAAAGGGTGCCAGACTGTGATCCAGTTTATAAGGGCCAAGTTTATAACTCTTCAACCAGGGTTTTTCAAGATAACTCATAATTATTTCTCCTTTATCTACCCTATTGAAGGCCGAGTTCCTTGAGTTTGTTCTCGGATGGATTACCGGTTGCTTTATCCCAGTTTCGATATTCGTAATAGGCGTCTTTCATCATCTCAAGCGTTTCTTCTTCAATGACCATCCCTTCTGCTGGACCACCCGGTAATGGATCTTTCATCAGGCGAGGGGGAAGGGTATCATGGGTTCTATCCATGCCGGCCTTCTGATTATACAGACGAGCCATGTTATAAATTCGTTCACCCGCCCGACGGAATTCATCCACATCCATATCCCAACCCAGGGCATAATTGATCAGTTCCACATAATCCGATGCCGGCAGCAGGAGACCCATGAATTTGCAGGCTCCGATGGCATCAAATGCTGTGAGGGCATTTTCAAGATCCATAACGATCTTTGTTTCTTTAGGATTTGCAACAAACGGGTCGTCTATTTTGCTGTCGTCCACCAGCAGAAATGGAGAATCAATAAAGGTCGGACCTTCGATAAAGGCGGTAATATGATCACCACCTCGGTTGGCGGTTACATATGCCAGCCCACAAATTTTGGCTGCTCTTGGGTCATAGGCCGGCAGTTCCATGCCTTTCACATTCATGGCAAAATGATCTGCTCCCTTACCCAGTTTCTGGGCTGCAATTCGAGAACCTTCCGCCAGAAGATCGCCGATACCATCTCTGGTTGCAATTTTTTTGACCAGATCAATAACCAGATCAGAATCACCGAATTTTAATTCCAGACCCTGTGTCATTTCGTTTGTCAGGATGCCTTTATCATAGCATTCCAGAGCAAAAGCAATTGTCGAACCAGCTGAAATAGTGTCAATTCCGTATTCATTGCACATGTAATTGGCCATAGTAATAGCATTTAAATCGGAAACTCCGCAGGCAGCACCCAGCATGTTTGTAGATTCATACTCCGGCCCCTCACCATCATGACCTTCCCACTTACCCTCTTTGATTTTTGTGCCACGGCCACAGGCAATGGGACAGGCAAAGCAGGAAACTCCTTTTTCCAGAACTTTTTCAGTCATGGCCATACCGTTGACTTCCTCTATGTCGTCGAACTCTCCTTTTTGCCAGTTAAGCGTCGGGTAACCGCCCCGGGCATTGACCATATCTGCCACCATATTGGTACCAAAAGCTTCAAAGCCCACTTTGAGCATGGATTCGTCCAAAAGTTCTATCTGGCGTTTGGCAACAGTTTTGAATTTTTCAGGGTCGGAAAGTTCAAACTTGTCTTTACCGGAACAGACAATTGCCTTTAATTTTTTCGCTCCCATGACGGCTCCCATTCCGGTTCGTCCAACGGCTCGGTCCCTGTTGTTCATGATGGCAGCATATTTGACCAGATTTTCACCACCAGGACCAATTGATGCTATCGTTACCTTGCCTGATGATTGTTTTTTAAGTGAATCTTCTGTTTCTGGAACAGTTTTGCCCCAGAGTTCATCTGCGGGGTACAATTCAGCGTTTCCATCTGAAATTTTGAGATACACTGGTTTTTCAGAATGGCCCTCTATAATTATCCCATCGTATCCGGACCGCTTTAATGCCGGGCCAAAACTTCCCCCTGAGTTGCCATGTCCCCAGATGCCTGTCAGCGGTGATTTCGCGACTACAGAATAGCGACTCGCACTGGCTGAAGAAGTTCCTGTCAGGGGACCGGTCATGAAAATCAATTTATTGTCCGGGCCCAAAGGATCAGTTTCAGCAGGAACTTCATCAAATAGATATTTTGATGCAATCCCGGCTCCCCCCAGATAAAGTCTCATCCATTTCTCGGGTATTGTCTCATCGGCAACAGCGCCCTGGCTTAAATCGACTCTTAATAGTTTCCCCATAAAACCAAAAGTCATATTTTCCTCCCTTAAATTAGAAATTCATTATAGTGCAACCAACAATATTTATTGACCGACCGGTTAATAAAAGTATTTCTGTTCATAGAGCAAAAGCTGTGCCAATTATTGAAATGGCTTTATAGTATTGAATTTTGGGGGATATGGAGCAAATCGAATGGGCATCAATTCAAATATAACTGCCATTTTTGGCAGTGCTATTTGATCGAAATCTTTTGAAGCTGCTTGGATAAAAGGGTTTAAGGCGATTATGCCAAATTTGACATGTCCTGTCGTTTTAGGCAGTATTTTTTCATTTTTCTATAAAATGTTCGAATAGGTATTTCAAGAAGAGATGCTGCTTTTTCTCGGTTCCAAAGGCAGGATTCAAGTGTACTCACGATCAATTTTTTTTCATAGGCATCCATCATTTTTGAATAGTTTTCCCCTTCTTTCATCACGGGGATAGCCTGTGGTCGTTTGAAAATTTTGATTTCCTGATCCACTTCATCTATCAAGTTGAAATTTCCCAAAGTGATGTAGCGTTGGAGGACATTTTGAAGCTCACGGACATTGCCAGGCCATGAATGATTGAATAAGGCTGCCATCATTTCTCCAGAAAGCACCATGATTTCATCCGTGCCTGCCATTTCTTTTAGAAAATGTTCTGTCAGCAGAGGGATATCCTCTATACGATCCCTCAAGGGTGGAAGGTTTATGGGTATAATATGAATTCTATAGAAAAAATCTTCTCTCATTTTTCCCTTTGCGACATATTGTTTTAAATTCTGATTTGTTGCCGCAATAATCCTGGCGTTAGGCGTTTTTATTTCCTTTCCGCCCACAGGGGTATACCCCCCTCCTTCTATCACACGCAGCAATTTGACCTGAAGGTTTTGTGGAATCTCACCCAATTCATCCAAAAAAAGAGTACCACCTTGAGCCAGATCAAAAAGTCCTTCCCGATCAGTTGTAGCCCCGGTAAAAGCACCTTTTTTATACCCAAAAAACTCACTTTCGATTAGATTTTCAGGGATAGCACCACAGTTGACTGGGATAAACCGTCCTTTTTTTCGATCACTGAGATTGTGGATGGCCTTTGCAACTATCTCTTTACCGGTGCCGGATTCTCCATAAATAATGACATTTGCATCCGTGGCTGATGCCTTTAAAATAAGATCATATACTTCCTGCATCCCGGGACTTTTGCCAACAATTTCAGCAAACCGGTACCGGTCTTTAATATTTTGTCTTAATTTCAGGTTTTCTTCACGTAAAAGTGCTTCACTCTTTTCAAGAGATTCCCTCTGCCTTCTTTTTTTTGTGATATCGAGAATCATCCCCTCAATTAGGCTTAACTTTCCTTTTGAATCAAATACAGGCCTTGCATGAAGCGATACCCAGATAATACTTTTATCTCTTTTATAAAATTTTACTTCAAAACCAGAAACCGATGAATTTTTTTCCATCAATTTAACAAATTTTTTTCTTTCATTTCTGGAAACATAAACATCTTTTGCAAGATTGGATGTCGAATTTATAAAATCCTGGGCTGATTGATAGCCCAAAATTTTTGCCATGGAATCGTTGGCACTGATAATTCTCCCTTCTGGTGAGGACTGATAAATGCCTTCAACTGCATTTTCAACAATATTTCTATATTTTTCTTCACTTTTTATTAAAAGGTTTTCAGTTTTTTTTAATTGTGTAATATCCGTACCCATGCCCAAAAGATACTTCACGCCGTCAATCGTCATTCGAACTCCAGTAAAATAATGGGGTATCAATGAGCCGTTCTTTATCAGCAAATTAGCTTCTACATCTCTTTTTTCGCCCTTATGAAGTATTTGTTCTACAGCGCGCCTAACTCTTGATTTATCGGATTGGGAAAACCAATCATATATGCCTATTTCAGGAAGTTCCTCACTTGAATAGCCACTAATCGTCTCATGGGCTTTGTTCCATCGTATTAAAGTACCTTTTTCGTTATATAAATAAAAAATTCCAGGAAGACTATCGAGCACTTTTTGTGAAAATAGCTGTTCGTTTTGAAACTTATCCAAATTTTTCGCATTATCTCTTATTTGTTTTTCGAGAGTTTCTATTTTATTCTCGAGTTCATTCTTATACGATTTTGAAATCATTGTCGTCCTCCACAAATATTTACCCTTTGCATATCAAAGAAGAGCCAATATTAAAAATAAATTTCTACAAGAGGAAAAATTAATTGTTATGGTGTGTAATAATAGTATTATCTGTCAGGAGTCAAATTCAACAAATTACAGTGCCCTTCATCCATCAGCCTGGGCTTTTTAAATATTTCCAGAATACCACATCTGGTATAAAAAATTTATTACCCTCAGATTTAAAAATTAAAATATATGGGAAAAAGAAAAGTCAAAAAAATAAAAAGCCCATTCAACTTGATTAGGAGATTTGCTTGAAGGTAACTTTCGATTTTTTACCAATCCAAAAACTCAAAGATAAAGCAGTATTTATGAAAATTAGGCGTTACTATGTATAGGTCAGATCAATCTCATCCCTGATCTTTTGGAGCTTTTAAGATAGCATCGTCAGG
Organism: Desulfobacula sp.; assembly: GCA_018702715.1. Classification (GTDB taxonomy): domain Bacteria; phylum Desulfobacterota; class Desulfobacteria; order Desulfobacterales; family Desulfobacteraceae; genus Desulfobacula. The sequence goes on from JABIYQ010000231.1 coordinate 7,164, forward strand.
TGTGAAACAC
>JABIYQ010000254.1 GCA_018702715.1 Desulfobacula sp.
ATGTCGACCATTTGAATGAAAAATTAAGTCACCTTGTGGGGGTTGTGGATGCCGTGAATATGACGGATAACCAGACGGCCGTGGTTCGCATGTCTTCCATTGCCGGCTCTGTTTTGATGATGAAAAAGGGGCTTGAACCCAATTTTCAGATGGTCTGTCGGGACAGGAACCGCCTGGCCATGATGAGTGATGTTTTAGGGGCCTATGCCATGGGTATCCGGAATATGCTGTGTCTGTCCGGTGACCACACGGGTTTCGGGAATCATCCCGAGGCAAAAGGTGTCCATGATATCGATTCCATGCAGCTGATTGCCATGGTGAAGAAAATGCGGGACGAGGGCAAGTTCATGAATGGCGAGGAGATTGACGGGCCGCCGAAACTGTTTATCGGAGCCGCTGCCAACCCGTTTGCGGATCCTTATGAATACCGGGTGTTCAGGCTTGCCAAAAAAATACAAGCAGGTGTGGATTTTGTCCAGACACAATGCATTTTCAATATGGAAAAATTCCGTGATTTCATGAAGCAAGCCGTGGATATGGGGCTTCATGAAAAGTGCTATATCCTGGCCGGTGTCACACCCATGAAAAGTGCGGGTATGGCCAATTTCATGTCCAAGTTTGTTCCGGGTATGGATATCCCCGAACCTTTGATCAAGCGCCTTAGAGGGGTGGCTAAGAAAGACCAGGCAGAGGAAGGTATCAAGTTTGCACTGGAACAGATCGAAGAATTCAAAGAGATGGAAGGTGTGGCCGGTGTTCATCTAATGGCCATTGAATGGGAGCACAGGGTGCCTGAAATTGCAGAAAGGGCAAATGTACTGCCCCGACCGGTTGTTGACTAGGACCATGCGTGCGCAAGGTTATTACGAAACCATGAAGGTCAGCCGCAATGCAACGGATGAGCAGATAAAAAAGGCTTACCGTAAACTGGCCAGGCAGTTTCATCCCGATGTAAACAGTGATGACGGCGCTGAAACCCGGTTCAAATTAATCGGGGAAGCATATGCGGTTTTGAGTGATGAGGGGAAACGGCGGATCTATGACTTGACCGGATTTAACCGGTTCGGCAGTTGGGCCGCTTCCAGGGCCTCAGGCCAAAGTGGAATGCATCAATGTTCCGGCGGTATGAACGGCGGCAAATGCAGCGCTTTTGAAACGCTTTTCAGAAGACGGCCCGGGTTCAGGAAAAATCGGCCCGGAAACGGTCCCCAATGCATTTCCAAAGGCTGACGGACAGAAGAGATCTTAAAATCCGGGCAGAACAATAGCCAGTTATGTAGCGAGTTACCCCACCAGAGCCCGCCCCTTTTTTTTCGGTTTGTCTGATATCACAAAACAAGATCAAGTTTTAAAGTGTATCGTTGATATTTTGAACGTCTCTTGGTAATTTCAATTAGGATAATTAATTTTGAGGTTCATCAGGAAATCGCGTACTTCGCTTAAATCACAATGATGAGGAGTTTGAATCGTAATGACATGGTGTACAACACGCCAATATAGATAAAAAATCGAGTTATGTTACGTCAGGCCTCCAATAAAATTAATTATTTTCATCATTTTTGCCTTCCCGGGCGCAGATCAGACGAGCTGTTTGTTCGATAAAGTGTACAGCTGTGGAATCTGATCCGAGAGCATTGTAACCCAATCCAGGCAATACTTTAATCGATTGATAAAATTGAAAATATTTTGATAAGTCGCTATTTGTGCGGAAATGCCAATCCTAGCATTTCCGCACAAATAGCATACACCCAGATGGGAGGTTTAAAAGTTTTTTTTTAAAAGTGGCCATACAAAATACTCTTGCATAGCTAAGATGGCAAAGAGATTTGGTATGGATCAAAAAACGATTCTCTGCCATTTAGAAAAAATGGCAATACTGCCAAATCTTCTAAATGGCAATTTGTTAAAGGTATCTTTTCATAAAGATGAATGATAAAGAGGGGTGATGAATTGGTTTGTCCTTGCACTGATATCCAGCATCACCCTGAGTTTAAGGGAATTTGCCGTAAAAAAGACAGGCAAAGATATTCCTTCCGTGTTTATGAGCTGGGGATTGAGTTTTTTCATGTTCCTCGTTTTCCTTGCCCTTAATTATTTTTTTTTAAATTATCACACCATTACCCTTAAATTTACAGGGGTTGTGATTATTGCTGCAATTTTTGATTCTGTGGCAACCCTGTTATATTTTTTGGCCATTAAAGAGGGGGATCTGTCAAAAACCATTCCAATGCTCTGCTTTATCCCCGTAGTTCAGTTGTTTGTTACGCCGGTTCTTGTTCATGAAAAATTATCATTGATTGGAATTTCAGGTGTTTTGGTCGTGGTATTTGGCTCTTATATTCTTAACATGGAAACCCTGGATGGTTTTTTGTCACCCGTTAAAAGAGTTTTCAAAAATAAAAATTCCATGATGATGCTGGCCGTGGCACTTATTTGGGGTGTGAGTTCAAGTTTTCATAAAATCGGTGTAACCCAGACGGATGCCCTGTTCTGGTCAGTATCTGAAATCGGGCTCATCAGCCTGTTTTTATTTCCATTTGCACTCAGGTCAGGAAAGCGTAATTTTTCTTTTCCAAATTTTAGAAAAACAGTTTGGCCGGGCATTTTCAGTACGGTCAGTGTTTTGTCATATTATACTGCCATAAGCCTTGGGCCTGTAGCCTATGTGTCTTCAGTAAGACGTCTGGGTGTCTTGGTTTCCATGTTGATCGGTATCCTGTTTTTTAAGGAGGCATTCCACAGGCTTAATTTTGTGGGCGGTATTATCATGATTGCAGGTGCTGGAATCATCAGCCTGTATGGATAATAATCAAGATCTCAAGATAGCAATTGCTGTTATTTCTTTTTCAATTTTTTAATATTATCTTTGGCAAATGTAATGGACGGGTCTATTTCCAGGGCCATTTCATAGTATTTGATGGCAAGCTTGATTTCTCCCAGTTCCCTGTAATTTGAACCAATATTGGCATAGTTGATGGCAAGGGAGGGGTCCACCTCAAGGGCATTTTCAAAACAGGTAATGGCTATTTTATGATTTTTTTGCATAAAATGGCAGAATCCCATGGTATTAAACATATCCGGGCGTTGCTCATCAATTTCAAGGCCTTGTTTGCAGATTTCTATGGCCCTTTCATATTGTTCAAGATCTTTTAAACATGCCCCCATATGGGAATAGATATCAGGCATATTCAATTTTACAGGATCTCTTTTCAGTGCCGTTTCAAATTGTGTTAAAGCGGTGGTGTGATCATAAATGGCATTGAGCATAAGGCCTTTGTAAAAACTGGTGTAATATTTACCTGGCAATGCATTTTCCAGATCATCCAGTTTTGACAAAGCTGTTACAGGGTCAAAACTTTCCGTGATTAATCTGGCAGAAAACATACCCACACTTGCGGCAACGGCACGTTCTCTGAAATGCGCACCTGGAATAATGGCATAAAATGCTGGAATTTCAAGCGCTTCATGCTGGGTGTTGATGACAATGATCTGATACTCTCTTTTATCCAGGGCATTAATCAGGTTTTCCACTTCCGTCTTAATATTATTACTTGAAAGGTTGGGTAATGCACTGATATTGATCATTTTGTCAGGATGGGTAATAAATTTAGCATCTTCAATGTTTGTAAATTTGGGCAGACCGCTTGCCACATAGTTTGTGCCTGAATTAAAGTCTCCGGCAAGCTGGGCTGTTTCTGTGAGAGCTCGGCTCATGGCTTTTTCAGGGTCGGGCGCTGTACCTGCCGTCCATACAATTTCACTTAGGTCAGGAAAAGTTGCAGGGTCCCAGGCAAGAACAGCAATAGTGGGTATGCCCGTATCCAGGGAAAAATCCGAAGCATAAACTTTAAGTCCTTCTTTTTTATATTTAGCAAGCATTTCAATGACCAGAGGGTCAGTAAAAGAATCAAGGTTGATTCCTGGAACATTCAGGTTTTCATGGCTGACAATGGAAGATGTATGACGTTCGATCAGTTCACAAATCCCCTGACTTAAGGCTTCTTCCGTACAATTACCGGCGCTGGGGCCGTTAAATTCATTAATCATGTAGAACCAGTTAAAAGGGATCAGGACCTCTTCTTTTTTTGCCAGATCATACCCTCTGGTCCATTTTAGGGGCAGCTCATCAAATACGGGTTTTACTTTTAGGGCATCCTCTTTGTTATCATGGACCGATTTGATAACCTGTTCATAGGAAAGGGCTTTTTCCCCCAGTTCCTTTGGGGTTGAATAAAAGAAATTGTCCTCTTTTTGCACAAAAGAAAAAAAGCTGAACCGTTCTGCAAGTTCCATCACTGCACTGGCTTCGGACTGCTCAGGAGTTCCGCCTTTGCCCATTTGTTTTTTAGTCCCGATCACATTTTTAGCATCTGCGCCGCATTCACTGAAAAAAATGGGTATATCAAGCCTTCCGTTATCAATTCTACGGGTTTGGCTTAAAATATCAAGGTTCAGTCTGGCGGTTTTCTCTTTAAATCTTGCCACAGTCTCTTGAGGAGACATGATCTTGTCCTGGTCATATGTATAGCCCTTAAGGGCATCTTTTAACTCAATTTTATAACTCATGAATTGTCCTTAAAATTTATCCTTATCCTATGCCAGGCAAAAAAGTTGTCTTTATTTGCCGACACGCTCTATTTTATCCCCAATCTTGATATTTCCACCTTTGAGAATCTTTGCAAATACACCTTCTTTGGGCATAATGCAATCCCCCGTCCTATAATAAATAGCACATTTTTTATGGCATTCTTTTCCGATCTGGGTGACTTCAACCAAGGCTTTTTCCCCTAATTTGAAAACCTGGCCTATGGGTTGATTTTTCCAGTCAATACCGGTTGTTGCAATATTTTCAGCAAAATCTCCAAAGTTTAGTTTAAAGTCTTTAGTACTTGCATTTTCAATACTTTCTGAAGCCAAAAAACTTAATTGCCTGTGCCAGTCGCCGGCGTGAGCATCCTCTTTTATTCCATGGTTTTCAATTAGTTCGACAGTTTCAACACATTTTTTAATTGTACCTTTTTTCTTGCTGGTGGCTATGGAGACTATCTTCAAGTGTCTTCTCCTGAAAAATAATTAAATTAATAAAAAATTGTGACATAAAGAACCTTTTATATCACAATGTAGTATAAAAATGCAATCTAAAAACTATTCTTTCAATGGTTTCTAAAAATATGTATACTAATTTAGTATAGAAATAATATTAAAGGTTGATTGGTGTATAATAAGGCTTTCCCAAACTTGACAGGCTGATTCAAAAAATGCAATGATCTCCAAAAATTATAATAGTATTTTCAATATGTTTTGAATGTCCAAATATCAATTATGTGTGGGTTAAATGAAACTTTCAACAAAAACACGATATGGAACAAGGATCTTGATTGAACTTGCACTACAGATAGATCAGGGAGCTATTCAGGTCAGCAAAATATCCGCCAAACAAAAAATACCGGTAAAATACCTTGAGCAGATTTTGCGTTCTTTAAATCAAGCCGGTATTGTCAAAAGTGTGCGGGGTCCGAAAGGAGGACATTTGCTGGCAAAAGACCCTAAAGGGATATACCTTGGCCAGATTGTCAGACTTTTAGAAGGTCAGACAGACCTTGTGGAATGTGTCAGTTCTCCTGAGAAATGTGAAATGTCGGCAGACTGCCTTGTTAGGAATGCCTGGTACGACGCTACATCCGTGCTATATGAAAAACTTGACGGTATCAGTATTGCCGATTTAATACAAAGCAGTGGTAAAAATAATCTGGCTGCCTGTCCTTCACTGTAATCCTTGAATTTAAATTTTCAGGTTTTCAATTTCGCACGAACTTATAAAAATGCATGCAGCTGACAACTATTGTCAGCTGCATGCGTACGTCATGTTCTACAATTTAATCAGTCCCGAGAAGGTTTTTAATCTGCTTAAGTATTTTTGAATCACTTCCCTGTATCATCTTTACAAGGTTTTCCTGCTCAGATAAGAGACCTTCATTTGTGACTGCCTCTGTTTCAGATTCTACATCAAGGATTTGACAAATAGTATTTATCAGAACTTTTGGAGTCACTGGTTTTTCTATTGTCCGCCTTGGTTTAAGCCCGGATGTGAAAGCATTGAAGCTTTTTATGTCTTCACTTGCAAATTCATTTCGTGCATGGGCTGTAATAACTATGACAGGCAGCTTAGACCATTTTTCATTCTTCCTTAATGTGCGAATCAGTTCAATTCCGGATTTTCTCGGCATGACCATATCAAGGGTCATCAGGTCTGGTATTTCCATTTCAAGTTTTTCAAGCGCATCCTGCCCGTCAACAGCTGAATCTACCATGAACCCGGCATCCTGAATACAAGCAGTTAGAAAATTTCTTACATCAGGCTCATCATCCACTACAAGTATTTTTTTTTCAGAAGCTTTTACCATAGGTCCTTCCTCTTTAATTTAATGGTTAATAAATTCTTCTGCTTTTAATCCCAATTTTATTAATTATTGTCAGGACCGATTTTCCCCATGGCTTTTGTCAGTTCCATGAGAATTCCAAGTCCTTTGCCGATTTCAGGATTAAACCCGGCAGATGCAAGCCCGAAAACACCAACACTCTTTGCATTTTCAAGATCGACATTGGCGGGTATCTGAGACAGTTTTTCAAGCAAGGTAATTACCTTGGGATCTGAAAGACTCTTGGCCAGGCCCAGAGCAGCAACAAGACCATCACCCATAACGTCAATATCTTCGCCAGTATAGGCGGCAGCAACTTTAGTACGCAGATCAACAGTAGCCTTTATCATTCTGAAGACACCTTTTTGCTCAAGGTCATTCAGGTAATGGATAATCTGGGGAACAGCAGACTTTAAAAGGGGTTCCAGGTCTTTTAAAAACTCAATAATACTGGCCATCTGCTTTAAGGCAAATATAAAGTTTTCAGTGTTTCTCATGGCTTCTTTAGTAAGGGACATAAAACTTTCTAGCTGGAAACCGGCTTCTACCTCAGTTAACTCATTGATTAAAAGAGCCGTGGCATGGTTGCCAATGGGAATCAGATCGTTTTTCAGTTCCGTAAATTTTTCACTCGTCTTAATCAAGGGCTGTATCTGGGTTTCAAGGCGTTCAAGCTTTTCGAGTATTAACTCTTCATTTGTCATGTCAGCCTCCTATTCTGTTTCTACTTTGGGCCAATGTTTTCCAGCCATCGCCATCTGAGGCTCAAGCGGCATTTCCTGTCCAGACAATAGAAGATTCCAGTATACCCATTTAAACATCATTTTGCCCCAGTAATTCGCACTGCTTTCACCCACAAGCTCAAAAGGCCCGATACCCGGGAAGGGGAACTTACCCGGGAGTGGCTCTGTTTTGTAGTTAAAGTCAAACAGGAATGCTTTGTCATAACCGGAAACGATGAAACAGGTTGAGTGACCGTCAAAAGATGGTTTTGGCTCTTTGCCATCGATTTCAAGAAGTATGTTTTCAACAATAATATCAGCCTCATAATGGGCAACCGAACCCGCCTTTGAAGTTGGAACATTGGTTGCATCCCCAACAACATATATATTTTCGTACTTTTCGGCCTGGAGAGTATGATGGTTTGTAAGCACATACCCCATACCATCTCCCATTCCTGAGTTCTCAACATAATCCGCACCCAGATTCGGCATGGTGGAGATAAAAAGGTCATAATCTATCTTGTCGCCTCGTGCCGACTCAATATATTTTTCTTGGGTATTTACTGTTTCAAGGTCAAAGTTTGGTGTCACCAGAATCTCTTTTTCTTCAGCAGTGGCAGTCATAACCTTGGTTGCTATGGGTTTTGTAAAAATACCCGTGTTAGGGGTAACAAATTCAATTTCAATATTGTCTCTGCAACCGTTTTTTGCAAAGAACCAGTCCGCCATAAAGATGAATTCCATTGGAACAACAGGGCATTTATGGGGCATTTCAGCGATGTTGAAGATCATCTTGCCTTTTTCAAAGTATTTCATTCTCTTGTACAGGGCCACTGCACTTTCCTGGGTGAAAAAAGTGTGCTCATTGGATTTTGAATCGGGTTTCCAGTTTTCAAGACCTTCCACTTCCTCGGGTACAGGATGGCAGCCCGTGGCAACGATCAGATAGTCATAATTATATTTGCCTTTTTGGCATTCAACTTCTCTTTTGTCAGGATTCACGCCCACAACTTCATCCAGTACAAAATTCACACCAGAAGGAATAAAATCGCGCTTGGGTTTCTCACAGTCATCTGCAGTATAAATCCCAAATGGAATAAACAGCCATCCGGGTTGATAATGATGCATTTCATCATTATCAATAATTGTGATTTCCCAGTCCCGACCTAGTTCTCTTCTCAGTTTAGCAGCACACATGGTTCCGCCGGCACCGGATCCAAGTATTACGATTTTTTTCATTTGCCTCTCCTTTTTAAAAAATTAGAATTGTAAAAAAAATAAAAAATCATTAATCATAGTTCATTATATTTATGATCAGGTAAAAATTAGTAAATCCGAACCTTTCCAAAGCTTTTTGGTTGTCCCTATGGATAGATCGGAAAGGGTGACTTTTTCCAATCGGGAGTAAAACGCTTCAATGGCTTCATCCCAAGCCTCTTCTATAAGAGAATCCTGATGTTCTGAATAATTTGATTCATCATCCGGGGTTTCTTTTGGAAGTCGTTCTTTTTCAAACACGCGGATAATCTGGGCCAAGGTGATTTGATCCGGGCTTTTGGCCAGGCTATGTCCGCCTTTGGGACCCCGTTTACTTGTTACAAATCCGGCGTTTTTAATGGGTATGATAAGCTGTTCAAGGTATTTAAGGGAGATATTCTGGCGGGATGCGATGTCCCCCATCTGTACCATCCCTTTGCTCTGGTGCATGGCCAGATCCAGTAATATTCTGGTTCCGTATCGGACTTGAGTTGCGAGTTTCATAATGATAATAATAAAAAAATTATTGTAGTTGTATTCTATACCAAGATAATCTATATCAACTTAGTATGAATTAAATAAAATTGAATATTTTGTCAAGAGAAAAATTAAAATAAACAAAAAAAAGAATTTTTTAAAAGTACGTGTTAACATTTGAAAGCAAAGAATTTTTTTAAAATAAATGAGAATCATTAAGGATAGGGAAAGGAAACAGGTATGAAAGAGCCGGCACAAGATCTGAAAATTTGGATTGAAAAAGAACTTTTCCATGCTGTCCCTGTTTTTATTGCAGCTTTGGACAGGCACCTAAATATTGTATATGCAAATGAAGCATTTAAAGACAAATTTGGAGATTGGGAAGACAAAAAATGTTTTGATGTTTATAAAGGCCGGGATTCAGTATGTAAAGATTGTATCAGCCGTTTTGCTTTTTCAAATCGCAAAACCAGTGTAAGTGAACAGACAGGGTATGATAAAAACGGGAAACTCATCCACTATATCAAATATACGGTTCCGGTTATTGGTGAAAACAACCATGTGAATTATCTGGTTGAAATCAGTACGGAAACAACTCGGTTTAAAAAGACTGAAGAAGAATATAAACTTCTATTTGAGCAAGTACCCTGCAATGTCATGATCATTGACAGAAATTTTAAAATTGTCCGGGCCAATAAACGGGCCCAGGATATGTTTGAAAGCCTTAAAGGAGAATATTGTTATTCAGCACTAAAAGGCAGAAAAGAAAAATGCATCGAATGTACGGCCAGGCAAACGTTTGAAGATGGTATGCAGCATACGGGTCAGCATGTCTGGAAATTGACGGATGGCAGAACCTTGAATATGCACGTCATCACCATCCCATTGAAAAATGAAGATGAAAAATATGATCTGGTCATGGAGATGGCTGTGGATATTTCCAAGACAATGAAACTTCAGGACAGTCTGGAAACCGCCCATAATTATCTGGAATCAATAATTAATACATCCATGGATGGCATCGTGGGAATAAGCAAAAGAGGTCGAGTAGAGGTGTTTAATTCTGCTGCAAGAAGCCTGTTTAATATCGATCCGGGGCAGATTGTGTCACAGGAGGATATTAACACGATGCTTCCCAAAGGTTTTCTTGCCCAGGTATCTGAGGAAATAGGGCACACTTATCTGCCTGAAGCAGAACTCAAAAAGAGCAATGGAGAAACGTTTTATGGCAGTTTAAGCGGAAATAAACTACAGGGCCATGGGGAAAAAATTGGTATGGCATTTTCAGTTCATGACATCAGTCCAATGAAAAAACTTGAAAAAGAAAAAATTGAAGCCGAACGTATGGCCATTGTGGGTCAGACCATTGCAGGACTGGCTCACGGGATTAAAAATTTGATTAATGCCCTGGACGGGGGCATGTATTTTCTTAAATCCGGGATAGGGAAAGGGGATATTAATAGGGTCCACAAGGGGATTGAAACTCTGACAAGAAATATTGAACGTATTCGGCTGTTCTCAAAAGCATTCTTGAATTATTCCAGGTTCAGGGCCATAACACCGACGGTATGCAATCCAGCAGATATTGTGACCGAAGTTGTTGAGTCTTTTGCAGCCAAAATTATAGAAAATGACATAAAGATCAAACTGCAGATGGAACCCCCCATTGCTTTGGCCCATCTTGATTATGAAAAAATTCATGAATGCGTTACAAACCTTATAGGAAATGCCATTGATTCATTTGTAGATGTAGACAAAGACCGGGATAAAAAAATCTGGGTTAAAGTCTATGATGAAGAAGGCAGCATCTATATTGAAGTCAAAGACAATGGATGTGGTATTGATAAAGATCACAGGAAGCGGTTGTTCGGCAAATTTTTTACCACCAAAGGATTGGAAGGTACAGGCCTGGGGCTTTTAATGACCAAAAAGATTATTCAGGAGCATGGCGGTAATATCAGTGTGCTTTCAAAAAAAGGCGAGGGTTCGATTTTCAGACTTCGCCTGATCAGAGGAAGACTGCCAAAAATTTCAGATTAATTTATTTTAAAAAGCGGTTGTCCTATTATTAAAATATCAACTTCCCAGGATCAGTCACGGGGAGCCTGCAGATTTTTTCTTCACAGGGATAAGCCGTCACCATACCGTTGATTGCCTTTCTGTCCCGGACCTGGGCAAGGACCTTTGAAACAGCATCATACTCTTTTCCTTCCTGGGTCACAATGATGATCTGACCTGTCACAAATTTTTTGCGAAGGATATCCAGAAAAGCTTTGGCCTCATGTTTTTTCCCTTGTGGTGTAATGATAACTATTTCTTTGACAGGTCCGGCCAAAAGCTCTATTGCGGGCAGTATTCCAGACATATAAGCAGGTGATTCCAAAAGAGGACCGGAAAAATATTTCAAGGTTTTTTGTGCCCGATGTTGGTAACTTTTTTCATCAGTATACAAATAAAGACGCGATAGATTTACGGCAGCAATGGCATTGCCCGATGGAATAGCACCGTCATTTCCCGGTTTTTCTTTGGCGATCAAATCGTTTTGGCCCAAAGGTGTCATGAAAAAACCGCCATGGGTTTTGTCTTCAAATTTTTGTGCTATCAAATCGTCAATATTAATTGCTTTTAACAGCCATTCAATGTCAAAGGTGGCTTCATAAAGATCTATATAGGCTGCAGTAAGGAATGCATAGTCGTCAAGAAATCCCGGATGCCCTCTTTTATCATCTTTGAAACTATGGAAAAGTTTGTTGTCATACCAAAGGTTTTTAACAATAAATGCTTGGGTTTGTATGGCAGCATCAATGTATTTTTTTTCGTTAAAAGCAAACCCAGCTTTTGCAAGAGCCGAGATAACAAGGCTGTTCCATGAAAGCAGAATTTTGTCATCAAGTCCTGGAAGGCTTCGACTCAATCTTTTTTTATAAAGAGTTTGATTGGCATTTGTGATGATGATTTCAAGTTCTTGAGGGGTGATGGCAAATTTTTGTGTTATCAAATCTTGCTGCCCTGAAATATAAAGGATCTGTCTCTGGTTCTTTTTATCCTTGAGACCATAATATAATTTAACAATTTTTGAGGTTTTCTCATCCAACAGATTATCTATTTCCTTGATGGTCCATGTGAAGAAATATCCCTCTTCTCGTTCTCCGGAAAAAGTCAGGCTGTCCGCATCTGTGGCGGAATAAAACCCCCCTTCAGGAGATTGCATCTCTTTTAGAAGATAATTCAGAGTTTTTTGTGAGGTTTGTCTGTATTGTTCATTGCCGGTTAATTGATAAGCCTGGGTGTAAGCAATTGAAAGCAGGGCATTATCATAGAGCATTTTTTCATAATGGGGAGTAAGCCAGATTTTGTCTGTGGTATACCGGTGAAAACCTCCGCCCACATGATCATGGATACCGCCGGTCAACATTTTACCAAGGGTCAGATTAATCATATCCAGGACCTGATCATCCTTGGAAGTTTGATAATGCCGCATTAAAAGTTCTAAAGGAAGAGAAGATGGAAACTTGTTCTGTCCAATCATTCCGCCGTTTTCCCAATCAAATCCTTTTTTGTATGACACGATACTTTTTGGTATCAAATCTTTTGTCGGAAGCGTATCATCCTCATAATTTTTCGATGTTTTTTGAAGAATTGCCGTGATTTGAGAACCCGCATTTTTAACAGCTTCACGATCTTTTTGATATACTTTATTAATCTGTTTTAAAACAGTTAAAAATCCAGGAGAAGCCCCCCTGTCACCATCCCTGGCTGGAAAATAAGTGCCGCCGTAGAAAGGCTTTTTATCCCAGGTTAGAAAAACAGTCATGGGCCATCCTCCGCTCCCCTGCAGGGCCATAACAGCCTTCATATAAATTGCGTCAATATCGGGCCTTTCCTCCCTGTCTACCTTTACAGCAATATAATGCTCATTTAAATAGGTTGCGATCTCAATATCTTCAAACGATTCCTCTTCCATCACATGACACCAGTGGCAGGTAGAATATCCTATACTGAGCAGAATGGGTCGATCCAGTCGCTTGGCTGTATCAAAAGTTTCATCACCCCATGGATACCAGTTTACGGGGTTGTGGGCATGTTGAAGCAGGTATGGGCTGGATTCCAGGGCCAGTCGGTTGGTAAATTTTGGTTTTCCATTGGCATCCAAATGTTTTGTTCTTGGCGGTTTGTTTTTATGCTTTATTTGTTCCATTTCATTTATCCTTTTTAACAGGTCGTTATGATGAGGCAGGGTACCGGGAAGTGTGTCGGCAAAACTGAGATCTGTGAAAAACAGACTTAAGAACAAGAAGATAAATATAAATGGATTTGTAAACCATTTAGCAGGCAATAACATAACCCTGTCCTCTCTCTTTCCAGATATCCATGTGATATCCGGTATTGTATAAAAACTTCGTATGCGGATAGGGTGTTCTTTTTAAATATCATGTTACCTTATCCTGCTTTAATGCGGCGATATTTTGATGGTCACCTGTTTCTAAGATAATCAGATTATGGATCAATTCAATTGTCAGCCTTAATTTATCGGGAAAGAAATAATTCTTTTAGCCGGATCCATTTAAAATCAATGGGCCCGTTCAAACAAATTCTACCTGAGATATAGCAGCAATTGAAAACGTCCATTTTGATTTTAAAATGGGTATAGGCATTATGGATACAATACAGCCTGGCCAGAGCCCGTTTGACATTTCCATCCACAACGGCAAAGGGATGACCAAAGGCTATTTGTTAGTCTTTTTTTCCAACTCAGATTCGATTTTTGTTATAAAATCATCAAAGGTTCTGGGATTGATCTGTTTTCCATTTATAAAAATTGTCGGGGTTCCTGCAACCCCTATATCTTTACCATTTTGGATATCTCTGTTAATGATACGCTGAATATCCGGCAGATTTATGTCAGCTTGGAATTTTTCCATATCAAGTTTGAGTTCTATTGCGATCTCATTTATTTTATCATCGTTAATAGAATCATGATTCTCAAGTAATTTACCATGAAATTCCCAAAATTTTCCCTGCTTGTGCGCTGCAAGACTTGCCTGAGCTGCTATGCGGGCAAATTTATGATTTGTTAGGGGGAAATGTTTGACAACTATCTTTAATTTATCCTTATACATGTCCGACAACTGTCGGAAAACCGGCTCTAAGCTAGCACAATACGGTCACTGGTAATCATCAAAGACCGCAAGCGTCACAGGAGCATCAAAAGGTCCTTTAAACGGCAGTTCGGATAGAGATATGTCGTAAACCTGCTCAACATGAATAATTTTGAGTGATTTGGAAGCTTTGCTTGTAAGTATAAGTGTTTTATTCTTTTCAGAATAAGTTATTTTATCATAGGTTTTATCAAGAGCAGACCGGTCAATAATCTGATCATTTTTTGATGAATATATAATTAACTCTCCCAAAGACAGGATAAAGATCATACTAGCGTCTTCAGAAGAGGCAACATCCAGAGGTTGAACATCAAGATTTTTTTGCCTGATCAAGGTTAAATCAGCTTTACCATAAACATTCTGGCTGACAAACAACGATAAGAAAAAAATGAAAAGCCATAAATGGTTTTTTTGTTTTAATTTGTGCATATAAGTCACCTTGCAATCGTCTTTTCCGGTCAGTGCGCTCAAACAATATGTCTTAAGTTTACTTTGCGGGTGTAAATGAAAATTTTTGTCCGCCAATGGACATTTCATACATCAGCCCACCAAGGGTGTGGATAAATACAGCCATCCCTTTTGTATAATTTGTCTCGGCCTGTGTGCCTGTGGCAGGTCCAAGGCTCACACCGGCGCTGCTGCCCTGGGTTCCAGACTGTGCCTGGGCAGCCGCTGTAATGACAACAGCGGACAATGCTCCGTCAAATTCAAAGTTTCCGCTTGTAAATTCATCATAGGCTCGTTTGTCCTGGAAGAAAATAATTTCGCTGAAGGCCTGCCCGCCCAGTTGAAATCCAATAGTAACTTTCATCAGCGATGCAGTTCCGGAAATGGATCTTTGTTTGTAAACCCGGCCTGCTCCATAGGCACCGCCTAGGATAATGCCGCCTTTTCCAACCCTTGGGAAAATAGCATATCCATAAGCCTCATTAAAAAAAGGTTTAACAGCATCAGACTTTATAAACACGTCCATGGTGTCTGAATATTTGTCTGCAATAGCATTACTTGAAATAAATAATAAAAGAAACGCAAACAGCAAACTTAGTTTAAAAGGAAATAATTTCATTATCTGCCTCCTATCGCAGTAATTTAATTTTTATTCTTCTTTATTAACAGTCTTATGGATTTAATTCCAGTTATTTTGACAGCCGGCTATAAAATATCAGTGTAAGTGTAAACCCTAATGTTGTATAAAAATTTTATCAAAAAGATGAAAGCATCTGAAATCAAAATAAATAGTGTGAACTTTACCATTGAACCTGGACTTCGCCAGAAGTGGTGTCCAGAATTCATCTTTTTTAGTAAAAAATTTTTACCCTCCGGGAAAGCTATGAAGATCCCATCTTCTTTGTTATCAAGGGTTTGCGGTAGACTACTACAGCTGCAACCTTGATGCCTTGAATATGGAATCTTCATGACTTTTGCAACGTTAGTGTAAATGCTATCCCTATGTGTCAGGGTAGTTGTCGCCTCAATTGAACAAAAAAGTTTACAATTTGATAGGGCGATAGAGAGGTTACATGATAACAGAATATTCACCGGAGTTTAAAGAATCACTGC
>JABIYQ010000057.1 GCA_018702715.1 Desulfobacula sp.
ACTTTGCTCTTTTTGTCATGGTTTGAGAAACTTTCCAATCCCCGCAGGTTGGAAATCAGAGTATCATGATTTTTATCAAGATGGTTTATTGCCAGATCAATGCCTTCATTTTGCTCATCATACAAATCTGCCATCTTTAAAAACAATAAATCCTGCCTAAGATGTGATTCACTGGACAAAGCGATGTCAGGGTCTTTGTCACCTTGACTTTTCTTAATCTTTGATTTAATGGCAGTCACATCTGAATCACTTTTAAAATAAGGGGTTTGCTTTAAAAGTAATTTAAGATTTACTTCATTTCCCTTATGGATTTGCGCCCATGCCAGATATTGTTCAAGATTTTGTTCAAGCGCAACAAGCCTGTCATTAGACAAAAAATACGGTACGATTTTCCTTAGTCCAAACAATTTATTCAAATTTGGACGGCTATCAAAATCCTTAGTAATTGGTAAATATTCAAAAGAAGGAAAAAATGTCAAAACAGTTTTCAACTGGTTTTCACAGATATGGGTAAAAGGGAAAAATATAAATCTAATTGTCATGTCTCAGCCTTTTTGTCACGGTTCAACCTTTTTGTCATGGACACTGATGCCTAAATCTATTAATTGGTTCCTAATCTTATCAGCCAAATGAAAATTGTTTTGCTGTCTTGCTTTGTCTCTCTCATTTATAAGATCCTGAGTCTGCTTTGAATGATCTTTTTTTTCTTCAAAGTTGAAAATCTTAAGCACTGAATCCATTTCTTTAAAACAGTTCACAAGCTTTTGGGCATCTTCAGCATTGATTTTGTTCTGGTTGATCAGCCGGTTAATGATTTTAACATTTGCAAGCAATGAAGAAATCACACATGAAATCTTTAAATCATCCTCCATGGATTGGAAAAAAGAAGATTTCATATCATATATAAATTGATCCATCTCTTCAAATCCAGATCCATTTCCAATGATACTCAGGGTAAAAATGCATTGATTAATTTTATCCAAAGTATATTGGGCCTGTTTCAGAGCCTGCTTTGACAACATTAAGGTTTTCCTATAATGATTGGAAATCAGCCAAAACCGAATGGTTTTGAGTTCCCATCCCATTTTTACAAGATTTTCAATGGTCAAAGACTCTATATTGCTCACGCCTAATGAGCCGTCATAGCGAACGGGGTCGCAATGCAGCCAATACCTTGCCAGACTTGCCCCTTTGGAAGCCCTTGCAATGGCAACTTCATTTTCATGATGCGGAAAGATAAGCTCCCGGCTGCCTGTTTGAATATCAAATTTTTCTCCTAAAAATTTCATGGCAATGGCAGCACATTGCAAATGAAGTGAAGGACGTACATTGCCCCATTGGGTCTTAATCCCCACACCTGCCTTGAGTTCTGAAAGGCGAACGCGTTTTAACAATGTAAAGTCCTTTGGGTTACCCTTTTCATAGGCATCAAGATCCACTGTTACGCCTGATTTTATCTTATCTAAATTGGTACTTGAAAAATCGCCATACTCTTTCTGGCTTGAAATATCAAAATATAAAGAATGCAGTTTTTCATATGCATGCTTTTTTGACTGGAGTTGTCTTGCAATATCAATCATTTCATCAAAATGGTCTGATACTTTTGGATAGGCATCTGCCGGACGGATATTTAATTTTAAAAGGTCTTGTTTAAAAAAATCCAGAAAGGTTTGTGTAAACTTTGAAAGTGGTTCACCTGCTTTGGAAGATCCCTGGATGGTCTTGTCATCATAATCAGTAATATTGACCACATGATTGACGGCAATATTATGATACTCAATATATCTTACGAGTAAATCTGTAAATGCGTATCTTCTCAACCTGCCCACATCGAGCCTTTCATGAACAGTCGGCCCACAGGTATATACAGATATTGTCTCTTTTTCCAGAGCTTTAAATGGTACTTTGGATTTTGAAAGCGTATTAAATAGGGACAGGGCAATATGTTTTTCCACAGAAAAGAGATTGGTGGACAAATATCTTTCCCCGCTGTCCGGGAAAATAACCACTATACAGCCTTTTTTAATCTTATGAGCTTCTTTAATGGCACCTGCCATTGCAGCACCGCTGCTCATCCCCACAAAAAGGCCTTCTTTGGATGCTAAACTGCGTGCTGCATCAAAAGCGGTTTCATCATCAATATTAATTTTTTCATCAAACCGATTATTTTC
>JABIYQ010000208.1 GCA_018702715.1 Desulfobacula sp.
AGTGCTATGAATCGTCACATTCTCTTTTGTTGATAATTGTTCAGACAGTTCTTCAATTGAAAAACCTGGTTCATAAGCTGGCATTACAAAATCAACCATACAACTTGGATTAATTTCCTGGGAGTGTCTGATTTGAGAGCTGTAAAAACAAAATATACGTTTCACTTGTTTTCTTTTCAATGACTCAAATATTTTCCATATAGCAGAGCCTCCAACACTAAAACCAATCAAAGTTACAAGGGATGATTCTTTGCTCAAAATAGATTTTATAACCTGGCAATATCCATTTATTCCAACTCGCTTCATAAAATACTTGTATGCTTCTTGTTCATTTGGAAAATCCATAAACTTACCGCAATAGGGATCTATAATGTCAATATCAGGTATTATTGCATGACATAATTTATCTAATGCAGGAGTTTTTCCAAAAATATCTGATACTGTCAGCCTTGACCTGAAAATGAAATAATCTTCCCGGATTGAAAGTGCGTATTCTTCCTTTCTTTTTCTTCCCTTAAAAAAAATATTAAATCAATTTTCTTCATATTCTTCTCTTCTTCTTGTAATCATTTTCTTCCAACACAATCATGTACTTTAATTAGTGATTCTATTTGGAGGCATATTGTGAATGAAAAAAATAAAAAAGAAAAAGTGTCGTCATTGCAGATGGTTATTTGAACCGGATCATCGGAATTGGAAAAAACAAAATTATTGTCGAAAAACTCCTTGTAAAAAAGCAAGCAAGAAAGCCAGCCAAAAAAAATGGCTGAGCAAGCCTGAAAATGAAGATTATTTTCGTAGTTCTGACAATGTAGAACGGGTTCAAAAATGGAGAGAAGATACCCCGGAATATTGGAAACGATCAAAGCGTTCAATTACGTTACAAGAGCTCTTAACTTTGCAAGACACTGAAAACAAAGAGAATATTGATCAAAACGATGCACAACCTCAGAAACATGCGTTACAAGATTTCTTAATGGCGCAATCACCTGTTATTATAGCGCTAATCTATAATTTAACGGGTTCTGCGTTACAAGAGGACATCGCTAATACCCTCCTTCGTATGCAACAATTCGGGCAGGAAATTTTATTTCCTGAAACCCAAAACAAGGGAGGAGTCCATGATTGTAAAAAATCCAATTTTAAAACAAAGAGTCCGGAAGATACCCAACAGCTTCAGTTGGATCGATCACCGGCTGGTTAGACAAAAGTACATTGACTTATGTACCCATGAGCAATCAGCTCTTTATCTTTTTTTGGTCTGTGTATCCGATGATAAGGGTTTGAGCTATTATGCGGATAAATCCATTATACAGAAACTGGGTATGGATATGCAGGCTTTAAAAGAAGCCAGATCCGGTTTGATTAAAAACAATTTGATTGCATGGCAGCAACCCATCTACCAGGTTCTCAGTCTTGATCCCATGGTTAATACCAGCCGTTCAGGGCAGATGATGAGCCTGTCCAATATCCTGAACAATGCTGTTGGAGGTGGTCAATGATCGATTATGAAACCTATGTTCAGATTAGAAATTATTTTACCCGTGATCATTTAAGATACAGCCAGATAGCTAGTAAACTTGGATTGGATCAGCGGACAGTGGCAATCTGGGCAAATGAAAAAAAATACCGGGCAAGAAAATCAGCGCCACGGAAAAGTAAGCTTGATCCATTTAAAGATCATATCATTCAAATGTTGGAAAAACATCCGTATACAGCCCAACAAATTTACCAACGGATTAAAGAAGAGGGGTTTGAAGGGCGAATCACCATTGTGGAAGATTATGTCAGAAAGATCCGTCCTCCAAAAATCAAAGCATATTTAAAACTTGCGTTTGCACCGGGTGAATGTGCCCAGGTGGATTGGGGGTCATATGGAACGGTTCGAGTGGGTTCCACCTCCCGCAGGTTAAGTCTTTTTATCATGGTGCTGTGTCATAGCCGAATGATGTATCTTGAATTTACAGTATCTCAAACCATGGAACATTTTTTGGGATGTCATCTGAATGCCTTTCATTTTTTTGGTGCGGTTCCTGGCAAAATTATGGTGGATAATCTTAAGTCCGCTGTATTAAAAAGAACCGTTGGGTGTGCGCCGGTATTTAATCCAAAATATCTTGATTTTTCGAACTACTATGGGTTCACAATCGTTGCCTGTAATGTTCGTAAGGGCAATGAAAAAGGTCGGGTGGAAAATGCAGTGGGTTATGTAAAAAAGAACCTTTTGAACGGGCTGGATATACCAGATTTTTGCGTGATGGAGTCCGTAGCAAAAACCTGGGTTGACACAATAGCCAATGTCAGAACCCAT
The DNA here is from genome assembly GCA_018702715.1 of Desulfobacula sp. Lineage (GTDB taxonomy): Bacteria > Desulfobacterota > Desulfobacteria > Desulfobacterales > Desulfobacteraceae > Desulfobacula. The sequence continues at coordinate 2,312 of JABIYQ010000208.1, forward strand.
GGAGAAACCGGCAAACGTCCTTTGGATATGTTCAATGAAGAAGTGTCCCTTCTTGGACAATTACCGGCAACCCCCTATGATGTCAGTCAGATTAGTCAGGTCAGGGCTTCACCACAATACAGGGTAAGTCTTGACAGTAATAAGTATACGGTTCCGGCACAACTGGCTGGTGTCAGACTTACGATGAAAAAATATCCGGATAAGATTTGTTTGTACCATGGGACAGATCTGGTTGCCCGGCATACCAGAAGCTATGATCGCAAGCAGGATATCCAAAATGAGGATCATTCAAAAATATTGTTGGCGCAAAGAAAAAAAGCCGCAGATCAGGCTATCTACATGAAGTTTTTAACCTTATCCGACAAGGCGAAAGAGTATTATCAGCAGTTGGGTTATCGACGATTAAACCCCTTTATTCATATCAGAAAAATTGTTGCATTAAGTGAAATTTATCCCAGAGAGCAGATTGCCCTGGCCATTGAGGACGCCATTAAATTTGATGCGTTCTCAAGTGAATATATCACCAATATTTTAGAGCAGCGATTATGCCCGGCCAAAGAGCCCGGGGTACTTCATGTCACCCGAAGCAGTGATTTACTGAATATAACTATTGATCCACCGGACCTGTCGGTTTACAGCACAGGAGGAAAAAATGACTGATTTAGAAAACCACCTGTTATACTTAAAGTTACCCTATATCAGAGAAAATTATGAATCCGTTGCAGCAACAGCAGCCCATAAAAATTGGACACATGTTCACTTTTTATCAGAATTGATCAAACAGGAATCAGGTCTGCGCAAAGATAAAATGATCCAGCGCCGTATCCGTATGGCTAAATTCTCTGTAATAAAAACCATGGATCACTTTAATTGGTCCTGGCCAAAAAAAATCAATCGGGTTCAAATTGAAAACCTGTTCCGCTTGAAGTTCATTGAGAAAAAAAGCAATGTCATATTTATAGGTTCAGTTGGCGTGGGCAAAACCCATATTGCCACAGCTCTTGGGTATCAAGCCTGCCTTAAAACCAACACAGTATTATTTACCTCCGCCATTGATGCTGTCAATAATTTGGTAGCAGCTCAACGAGCAGGCCTTTTAAAACAGGAATTGAAAAAATACCTCAAGCCAAAGCTGTTATACCTTGATGAGCTTGGCTACTTGCCTATTGATAAAATAGGAGCTGATCTACTCTTCCAAGTTATCAGCCAACGATATGAGCAAGGGTCCATTATTATTACAACAAACCGAGTATTCCAGGAGTGGCCTAAAATCTTCAATAATGACAGTACTCTTACCTCTGCATTACTTGACAGGTTGTTGCATCATACTGAGGCAGTTGTTATTGAAGGCGATAGTTATCGAATGAGAGAAGAGAAAAAGCAATTATAATTTAACCAGACTGGCAGTTCAAAAATAACGATCTGCCAGTTTTTTTTTGCATACATTTTCAAAGCAGGGATTTTATGACATTTTCACGCCGCCGCTCACATATTTTACTATTGCCTCTGTCATTTCAATTTTCCTTATTAAAATTAACTGTATAATTTTTATATATGTTTATATGTTATTTTATATGTAATAGCAACTTTATAACTTTTGTTAAAATTAATTATTCAATAATTTTCAATAGTTAAAAAAATGAATGTAAAAAAAGA
>JABIYQ010000188.1 GCA_018702715.1 Desulfobacula sp.
ATGCAGTTTTATCAACCGGCTTTTAAAGGGTATCGAGGTCAACAAGGAGACTCTGGCCCTTGATGTTATAAGGCAGGTCGGTGCCGGCGGAGAATTCCTCACCCATCCGCATACCATGAAACATTTCAATAATGAGCAGTGGGATGCGGCTCTTGGAACCAGGATAAGAAGAGAAGCCTGGGAGCAGGAAGGATCCAAGGATATCCAGGCAAAGGCAAAGGACAGGTTAAAAGAAATTCTGGCAACCCATAAACCAAAACCTCTTGAACCGGATGTCCAAAGAAAGCTTAGAGAAATAGTAGAAAAAGCTGAGATGTGATCAGTGATGACAGATGTGCTGATGATGTCGGTTATGTGATAAAAATGGTAAAATTTTTTATTTAGGTTTTTTGCTTTTTTATATTTTTGTAACACTTCAGGGGCAGGAGGCAGTTTAAATATAATCAATTTAATTAAAGGGAGCGTAAAATGAAAAAATTTTGTACGATTGCTTTATTATTGTCAGTTATGGTTGTTTTCTTAATTCCGGGATTCAGCACGGTTGAAGCCGGTGATAAAGTCAAGGTATACAAGTGGGATATGACATATCCGCTTTACCGGGGAACCTGGGATTGGAAAGTTCTTGAAAAATGGTGTGCTGATCTAAAAAAAGCCAGTGGGGGAAGGCTTATTCTGACTCCCATGGCAGGTGGGGAAATCATGCCGACAATGGAAACATTTGATGCTGTTTCCACAGGAACCCTCAAGATTGATTTCAGTTATGGTCCATATTGGATAGGCAAGCTGCCCATGGCAGTTTATGCCAGCGGTCTGCCGCCTTTCACCCTGCCATCCCTGGAAAATTTCAGAGTCCTTTATCATGAACTGGGACTTAAAGAAATAGTGCGAAGGGCCTATGCAAAGCATAATATTTTTTATGTTGGGGCCATTCCTTCAAATAATGCAGTCCTTTTAAGCAAGAAACCCGTTAACACCGCTGCTGACTTCAAGGGCATGAAATTAAGAGCCACAGGTCTTTATGCAGAGGTTATGAACACGGCCGGAGCATCAGCAACCTACTTTCCATGGGGCGAGATTTACGGATCACTGGAAAAGGGTGTGATCGACGGTGTTATTGCCGGGCCTTTGAGCAGCCAGGCTGATTCAGGGTTTCATGAACCCACAAAATATCTTTTGGACACACCAATTACTCCTGTGGATGCCTGGAGTCTGCATGTGAACATGGATGAATGGAAATCCCTTCCCGAAGACCTGCAGCAGCTTCTCATCCAGAGTACTTCCTATGCTTCAGACATCTTTACCGGTTCTTATTTTGTACATGATGTCCAGTATAGAGAACAGATAGCAAAAAAAGGGTTTACCTTTACAAGCTTGTCTGAAAAAGATCAACTGGAAATGAGAAAACATTCATTGGCCGTTCTTGATAAGTATTCGGCAAAAGACCCTGATTTTGCAGAAGCCACAAAAATACTTAAAAAATACATGGCCGATCTTGGACTCTTGGAATAACCTGTTTATAACAATCCGGAACAAAAAGACAGGAGCATGGTGTTCCTGTCTTGCCCAATCTTTAAAAAACAAAAAAACAGATGGGAATAATGAAACGCTTGTTTAAAATTATTGATAGCATCAGTAAATGGTCGGGGATAGTTTTTGCATATCTACTATGGCCCGGTGTTGCCGTACTGGTATATGAAATAGTGGCAAGACATTTTTTTGATGCCCCTACTATATGGGCCCATGGGACAACCCAGCGTATTTTTGCAGTATATTATTTTATCTGTGGGGCATATGTGAGTCTTTACAAGGATCATATCTCCATGGACTTGATTTACACCCGCTTCTCCATGCGGACACAGGCGGTGCTGGATATTATTGGGTTTGTGTTTTTCTTTTTGTTCTGCGGTGCATTGCTATGGTTCGGATCCCGTTATGCATGGTCGTCTCTGATGCGGCTGGAAGTATGCGGTACACCGTTCCGTGCACCCCTTTATCCGGTTAAAATGATGATCCCCTTGGGGGCTTTATTGATCATACTCCAGGAGCTGTCAAATCTATGGCGCAGTTTTTATATCGTTATTACAGGGAAAAAGTATGAGTATTGAATTAGTAACTTTGATAATGTTCGGTGGTCTGATTGCCTGTCTGTTATTAGGAATACCCCTTGCCTGGAGCCTTGGCGGCGTTTCAATTCTGGTCTCTTGTATCCAGTGGGGACCGGGCAGTTTGATGGTGGTTGTTTATAACACATTTGGCTGTATGTGGAGCATTGTACTCGTAGCCATACCTCTTTTTATGGCCATGGGACTTTTGATGGAGAAATCCGGTATTGCAGAAGCCCTTTTCGAGACCATACATCGTTGGTCGGGTTCCATGAGGGGCGGTATTGCCATG
>JABIYQ010000498.1 GCA_018702715.1 Desulfobacula sp.
ATCTGATCCTGTAAAAATGATCAGAAAAATGAAAGAAATAATTTTTCCCTGTCTGAATTTCATGTCCTAAATTTTGATAAATTGTTTAAATTAAAATGATATTTGATACAGCATTGCCTAATATGTGTCAAGAAAATAAGCCTTGCAAATAGCTTAGGGGTTTAATAAAATTAAAAACTTACAAAGATGGCAATCAACTATTTAACCAAAGTTTTTATCAGGAACAAATAAAAATTTATGATACCGGGATTTGAAACCATTGTTGAAGAAAGAATAAAAAAAGCCCAGAAAGATGGAGAGTTTAAAAATCTGAAAGGCTTAAACAAACCTCTAAAATTTGAAGACCAGCATATTCCTGAGGAATTGCGGCTTTCGCACAAAATATTGAAAAATGCAGGATTCCTTCCTCCTGAAGTTGAACTTAAAAAAAAAATTACTCAAACAGAACAATTGCTTGAAGTGGCTGGTCTTGATTCTCCTGAAAGACTTAAAATTCAAAAAAAACTCAATTGGCTTTTAGCAAAATCAAATAGCACAAGAACAGACAGACAATGTTCTCCTATTATGTTAGATAATTACAAAGACAATATTATTAATAAAATATCCTGATTTTTAAAAAAGGATATGACAGGAATCTATTATGGAAAAAATCAGACTGGCCCTTTTATCCGGAGGGGTTTCTTCGGAAAGAGAAGTTTCCCTTAATAGTGGTAAACAGGTATTTGATGCCCTTGATAAGGACAAATATAATATCACCTTGTATGATCCCAAAACAGACCTGAAACAGCTTGTCATTGATGCTGACAGGATTGATGCCGCCCTTATCATACTGCATGGCCCTTTTGGTGAGGATGGAACAGTTCAGGGACTATTGGACCTGTTGAATATTCCCTATCAGGGAGCAGGGGTTTTAGGAAGTTCCATGGCAATGAACAAACTGGTTGCCAAAAGGCTTTATCAAGGCGCATCCGTTCCAACCCCTACATATCTTTCATTTTCAATGACCGACAAAATTGACCCTTTAATGGTTATTGAAGCACTGAATCTTCCTTTGGTGGTTAAACCTGCCTGTGCAGGATCCAGCGTGGGCATGACCATTGTCAAAAAGGCAAAAGATCTTCAGGATGCCATTAAATTAGGTTTTCAGCATGACGATACCCTTATTATTGAAGAATATATAAAAGGGATTGAACTGACCTGTGGTGTCCTAGGCAATGAAGAGTTAGAAGCATTGCCAGTCATTGAAATCATCCCGGGACAGGGTCATGAATTTTTCGATTACAAGGCAAAATATACTGCCGGAGAAACCCGGGAAATCTGCCCCGCCCGTATTGACGAAACCATCACAAACAAAGTACAGCAACTTGCTGTCAAAGCGCATCAAGCCCTTTTTTTAAAAGGATATTCAAGGACAGACATGATCTTATACGATGAAAATTTATCTGTCCTTGAAACCAATACAATTCCGGGGATGACAGCAACAAGCCTTTACCCCCAGTCTGCAGAGGTAGCAGGATATTCTTTTACTAAACTCTTAGACAAACTCATTTCATTATCAATTAAAGAACATAAAAAACAAAAATTAAGGAGATCAACATGAAGGTCCTAGTTGTTGGTGGCGGTGGTCGAGAACATACCATGGTATGGAAAATATCAAAAAGCCCCATGGTTCAAAAAATCTATTGTGCCCCGGGAAATGCAGGGACAAAAGACCTTGCTGAATCCGTCCCCATCTCAGCAGAAGATATTGATGCTTTGGCGGCTTTTGCCAAGGAAAACAAAATTGATCTTACAGTCGTGGGTCCTGAAGGTCCACTGGTGGAAGGGATTGTTGACGTTTTTGAGGCAATGGGGTTAAAAGTGTTTGGCCCAAGCAAAGCTGCTGCCCAACTTGAAGGCAGCAAGAATTTTTCAAAACAGCATATGCTCAAATATAATATCCCCTGTGCCATGGGCAAGGCATTCACAGATACCGATAAAGCCAAAGCCTATGCCAAAGCCCTTGGTGCACCCTGTGTGGTCAAGGCAGATGGGCTTGCAGCCGGCAAAGGGGTCATCATCTGTTCCACACTTGAAAAAGCATGTGAAGCTATTGATTCCATGATCAATGACAATACCTTTGGAGAAGCCGGTGCAATTGTAGTTGTGGAAGAATGCCTGAAAGGGGAAGAAGCATCTTTTATTGCTTTAACAGATGGGAAAACAGTCCTGCTCCTGCCTGAATCCCAGGATCACAAAAGAATTTTTGAAAATGACAAAGGACCCAATACCGGTGGTATGGGGGCCTATTCTCCTGCACCTGTTCTGGATCACAGTTTGCGTCAAAAGGCAATGAACGAAGTCATGATCCCGGCCGTACAGGGCATGGCAAAAAATGGAACGCCTTTCAAAGGTGTTCTATATGCAGGTCTTATGGTGGATAAAGACCAGATAAAAGTGCTGGAGTTTAACACAAGGTTGGGAGATCCTGAAACCCAGCCCATCCTCATGCGGCTTGAAAATGATCTGGTACCCTTGATGGAAGCCTGCTGTGACGGTACCCTGCACAATTATTCCACAAAAATAGACCCAAGAGCGGCCATGTGCGTTGTGATTTCTTCAGGTGGATATCCCGGTAACTATGAGACGGGAAAAGAGATCTTCGGCATTGATGAGGCAAACAATGTTAAAGATACCGTTGTCTTTCATGCCGGAACTTCCTTAAAAGACGGTAAGACCATCACTTTTGGCGGCAGGGTCCTTGGGGTAACCTCCCTTGGTGACACTGTTAAAGATGCCATTGAAAGAGCGTATGAAGCCTGTTCAAAAATTTCATTTGACAAGCACTTTTATCGTAAAGACATCGGGGCCAAGGCATTAAAAAGACTTTCCATCCCCCCAAAGGTCAGCATAATAATGGGAAGTGACTCTGATTTTCCTGTCATGGAAAAGGCATTATCCATACTTAAAAAATTTGATATCCCTTTCACTGTCACAGTGGCATCTGCCCACAGGACCCCGGAAAGAGCTGCCAGACTTGCCATTGAAGCAAAAGAAAAAGGAATCAAAGTTCTCATTTGCGGTGCAGGTCATGCAGCGCACCTGGCAGGTGTCATAGCCGCCCATACCACTCTTCCTGTTTTAGGAGTTCCCATTGATTCATCAGCCCTTCAAGGAATGGATTCCTTGCTGGCCACAGTGCAGATGCCTCCGGGAATCCCCGTGGCAACAATGGCCATAGGAAAACCAGGGGCATATAATGCCGGTATATTCGCAGCCCAGATCCTTGGGGTTTCAGACCCCGAAATAGCTCAAAAGCTTGTGGAATTTAAACAGGAAATGGCAGATAAGGTCAATAAAAAGGCCCGATCTCTTGCATGAAAATAGAAACAATAGTCTCTATAGATCCTGTAACCCCGGAACCTGATCCTATTGCAAAAGCCGGAAAGATTCTCCAGAAAAATGGAATCGTGATCTTTCCGGCTAAATGCCTTTATGGAATTGCCGCCAATGCTTTGGATGAAACTGCCATTAAAAAAGTGTTTCATTTAAAACAACGACCATGGGACAATCCTATTCTTGTCCTTATCCCGGACCAAAAAATGCTGCCGGATCTTGTCACCTCAATTTCCAGACATGCATGCAAACTCATGGATGCATTCTGGCCTGGAAATATCACCCTTGTGTTTGAAGCAAAAAAACATATTTCAGAACTTTTAACGGCAGGAACCTGCAAAATCGGTATAAGGATTCCTTCTCACCCCGTTGCAAAAGCCCTTGTTGAACATTTAAACTTTCCCATTACCGGGACAAGCGCCAACTTGTCCGGGCAGGACGGTTGTAACAATATAGATCAACTTTCATCTGAAATCATTGACCAGGCAGATCTGGTGCTGGACGCCGGCAGCCTAAAAGGCGGCTTGGGTTCAACCATTGTTGATGTTACTGCCTCACCTGTTATCGTTATCCGGGAGGGTGAAGTCAAGACAAGTCAAATTACTCAAATCCTGAAAAATTGACATTTTATCTGCCATAATATCATTGACAAATACTAAGTTTTCCCTTAAAAAGAACCATTCATGCCGGAGTGGTGGAATTGGTAGACGCAGAGGACTCAAAATCCTCCGGGCGCAAGC
>JABIYQ010000570.1 GCA_018702715.1 Desulfobacula sp.
TAATAAAAAACATATTGGCTTCAAGGGGACAACTGCCCCACATCAAAACACCGGTAAACAAATGTGATGAAGAGGGGGGGTGTGGCGTAACAGGATTCATGTCCTCAATTCCCATTGCGGGCCGCCATATTTATGAACCTTCTGTTCAGATGCACAACAGGGGTAACGGCAAGGGTGGAGGCATCGCTGCTGTGGGATTAAACGCGGCTGATCTCGGGGTCCCAAAGGATGTGCTTGAAGACCATTATCTTTTGCAGGTGGCATATCTTACTGAAACCGCCATCCCCAGGGTGGAGTTATCTAATATCACTCCAATGTTTGATATTTATAAATCTGAAAAGATCCCCACAATTGATGATTACACGTCTATAGGCCTTGAAATCAAACCCCCGGATGTCTGGCGCTATTTTGTAAGGGTAAAGCCGGGAGTGCTTGAAAAATTTATCCAATACAATAATTTTTATGAAATGGATAAAAGAAAAGCTGAAGATGAATTTGTATTCCAGAACTCAACCCGGCTGAACCAGACCTATTATGCTTCCCTTGGGGAAAAACAGGCCTTTGTCCTGTCCCATGCCAGGAACGTTATGATTCTTAAGGTGGTAGGCTATGCAGAACAGGCCACCCAGTATTACTGTCTGGATGATTTCAAAGCCCATGGCTGGATTGCACATCAGCGCTATCCAACCCGTGGACGTCTCTGGCATCCCGGAGGGGCGCACCCTTTTTCAGGCATGCATGAAGCCCTTGTCCATAATGGTGATTTTGCCAATTACCATGCCGTTTGCGAGTATTTAAAACAGTATAATATCCATCCCCAGTTCCTTACAGATACGGAAACTTCCGTCCTGTTGCTGGATCTATATAATAGGGTATTTGAGTATCCGTTGGAATATATCATTGAGGCTCTGGCACCCACAACAGAATATGATTTTGACTGCCTGTCCCCTGAAAAACAGCAGGTTTACAGATATATTCAGTCCCAGCACATGACTGGATCACCGGATGGTCCCTGGTTTTTTATCATTGCCAGAAATGATCCGTACCAGGACCTGATGCAGTTAATCGGGATCACAGATACTGCCATGCTCAGGCCCCAGGTATTTGCCCTTCAGGAAAGGGATGAGGTCCAGATCGGTCTTGTCTGCTCGGAAAAACAGGCGATAGATGCTACTTTGCAAAGCATTGCAAACGAAGACAAAAGATTCTGTCCCATTGCAGATAAATACTGGAATGCAAGGGGAGGCAGCTCAACGGACGGAGGTTCTTTTACCTTTACAATAAAGGATTCAGGAAAAGGGGATGGCAGCAAAAAACTTATCACCCAGAATAAATTCGGTGAGATTGTCAATACCCCTGAAGGCCAGACTGATTCTGATAGTTCTCTTAATATTTCCTCTTCTTTCGAAGATGAGATATTAACCCAAAAAATAATTGAATTATTTGATACAAATGATTTGCCGGCATTAAAACAATATTGCACCTTAGAAATTGGTATATTAAATTTTAAGAGCACCAAACTATTGTGCGACACAATTCAATCCATTGCCAGGAAAGATAATGCTCAGAAGGCTGTAGTCATTGATCTTTTAACCCATTTGAATGACCGGATTTTTCAAACAGGCAATAAAAAAAGAAGTTCGATCCTCCAGATTATAAGGGAAAGCCTCAGGGCTATTTTTAAATCATCGCCTTACATCGGGGAGAATAAAAACAGCCCTTACACATATATTGACTATTCAACAAGAAAGGATTTAAGGGCTCCCGGGAAAAATGAAAAAATCCTTGTTGTGAATGCAAAAGAGTTTGAACCCGAAGGAAGAAACTGTGATTCCCGAATGATCAACCAGGCCTATCGGCTGGGATGGAAGCAGTATATCTGTTATGGATACAAGGGCCAGAGATTTACAGGCTGCGGGTTTGGATCTGACTCTGATGATGTAAGGTTTGATGTATACGATAGTTCCGGCGATTATATGGCATCGGGTATTGATGGTATGGAAATCCATGTCCACGGCAATGCTCAAGACCAGCTGGGACAGATAATGAAACGCGGTAAATTTGTGGTTCATGGTGATGTGGGACAAACCTTTATGTATGGTGCCAAGGGCGGAGATGTTTATATCCTAGGCAATGCAGCAGGACGTCCTCTGATCAATGCCACGGGCCGGCCCAGGGTGGTGATCAACGGCACCTGTCTTGATTATCTTGCAGAATCCTTTATGGCCGGTGATCCCCTGAAGGGGGGAGGATTTGTTATTGTCAATGGTATTACATTTGATGAGTGCGGCAACATGATTGATTTATCCATGCCCTATCCCGGATCAAATTTATTCTCTCTTGCTTCAGGAGGTGCTATTTTTTTGAGAGACCCTGAATGCAAGGTTGTGGATGAACATTTAAACGGCGGTGTGTTTGATAGGGTGACGCAAGCAGACTGGAAGTTGATTTTCCCCTATCTTGAGGAAAACGAAAGGTTATTTGGTATTTCTATTGAAGCAAATCTTTTAACAATTGATGGCCAAAAACAACCCTTTAATAAAGTCTATAGAAAAGTGGTACCAATAAAGTCACAGGCATTGGGGACTTCCAAAAAATAATTTTTTTTATTCTCATCCTCCAAATGAGATAGGCCGGCTCTTAACATTTTGAGTCGGCCGCCCCCTCCCTCATTTTTCACAGGGGAGGGCCTTGTTAGTTCTTTCTTTATGCTCTTGAAATTTTATGTTTGACAATTAAAAACTAGCACTTAAAGTTTGAGCATATTTATTTTTACTAAAAAGGAGAAAAATATGCCTGACTTAACAGCAATTATCGAAACAAACAAAGGGTCTATCAATATAAAGCTATTTGCCGACCAGACCCCGGTCACCTGTGGTAATTTCGCAAATCTTGCAAAAAGGGAATACTATAACGGCCTTAAATTTCATCGTGTCATAGCAGATTTCATGATCCAGGGAGGTTGTCCTCATGGAAATGGAATGGGTGGACCGGGTTATGAGTTTAAGGATGAATGCAAAGCAGATTTGAAGCATGACAAACCCGGTATCCTTTCCATGGCTAATGCCGGTCCTGGAACAAACGGCAGTCAGTTTTTCATCACCCATGGCCCCACTCCTCATCTGAATGGAATGCATACCGTTTTTGGCGTGGTGGAAAGTGATGAAGACCAGAAAATTGTGGACAGTATCGCCCAGGGCGATAGTATTGAAAAAATTACCATTAAAGGTAATTCAGGTGCTTTATTTAAAAAGGTAAAATCCAATATAGATGAGTGGAATAAAATCTTGAACAAACAATTTCCCAAACTACCAAAAGCATAAGCCCTGTTAATTAGTATTTGAACGAAAACCCACTCATCTACTGCGTTGCTGCAAAATTTTGAAATCCTCATGTACAGAAGTACACTCCGGTTTCAAAATTTCTTGCGCCTTGTATATGAGCAACTTTTCATCCAAATACGGGTTTTCGGTCAGGCACTAATTATCAACAGACTAAAAAAAAAGGCCGGAGCTGCTAATTCGCTCCGGCCTTTGTGATATCAAGTTATAATTTTTATTCCAAATCCAGAAAAAAAGGAATGACATGGAGTGACTTAGAATTTTCTTGAGTGTCACCCAACTGCCATTTTTTTATCTTAACGCCCATTTCTTCTATCTTTTTGATTATCCCTTTTATATTTATCAACGGATGTCGGAAAAACACATTGGGAAGGCCATAGGTCAGGTTGCACACCAGACATTTGCCGGGTCTCTGGATAAGGTTAAAGGCTAAGACAATCCGTTTGGCATGTGCAGAAATGAATTCGAGCCTTATATCATATGCGCCATCTGTTGCATCCCCATAAAGTGCTTCAAAAAATTGATCACTGATTTTTCTTGGCAAAAGCGTGTCAAGGTAATCCTGGGAAGATAGGTGTTCTAATACAGCTTGATCCATGTTACTCTTTATCCTTTTTGACTATGTTTTTTTTAAATCATCAATTTTTTTTATTAAATTTTCAAAGGAAAATCAAGATTTATTGAACCCTAAAATTATTTATGATACGTTAGATCTGATTTTTTCCTACTTGCTAAAAGGTTTCAAGAGATGAAAAATTATATGATTATAGAATCAATTTTTATTATTGGATTTCTCAATCTATGGAAAATATAAAAATATTAAAAGGGTTTAAAACACGGATTACGGGGATGCCGGATTTGAGTGTTATCCAAATGCCCGACCCTGAAACTATTGCAGTATCTGCCTTGGATATTCCTTATATCCGCCCAAAGCTTCTGGTAAAGGAAAATGATTCGGTAAAAACAGGCACGCCTCTTTTCTGCGACAAGCGAAACAAATGTATTTCCTATGTGTCACCAGCAACGGGAATCGTCAAGAAAATAGTATTTGGAGACAGAAGGCGGTTACAGGAAGTAGTTATTGCCCTATATAAAAACATAGATAAAAATTTGGATAAAAATTTGGATAAAACCTTGGATAAAAATTCGGGTAAGACAGATGATTTTATCCAGTTTGAAACTTTGCCGGAAACAGATGTAGAAAAAATTCCAAGATCCAAAATTATAAATCTACTCCAACAAGGCGGGCTTTGGCAATGTTTGCGGGAGTTCCCTTCCAGGGACACAGCCGATGAAAACCATGCACCTCCCATGATCATTGTATCTTTAAATGGAAATGACCTGTTTTCTCCACATCCAAAAGTTATCATTGAAAATGAGACCTCATTTTTTGAATTCGGTTTAAAAATTCTAAAACAATTTTCAAACCGTATTATTGTCACCTCAAGGAAAAGCAGCCTGGACATGCTGAACGGATTTAAAGACCACATCACCCACGCAGTTCCGGATTTTTATCCTTCATGGGATCCGGCAGTAGTCCTTTATCAATTAAAAAAAACCAGAGAGGAAAATCGTTCCTGGTGCATTACTGCTGAACATCTGATACTTATTGCCAAGCTTCTTTTAACGGGAAGGTATCCTGTAAAAAGAGTGGTGACTGTTACCAGGAAAAATGATAAAAAACCTCACCTCATAATCCGTCAGGGAGCACCTGTTCAAGGACTTGTGGGGCATCTTAGCGATAAATATATCATAACCACAGGAAGATTCAACGGCAGGTTGGTAGATCCCAAATCTCATATGGGCTTTTTTGAAAACACACTGAACATTATCCCTGATAATCACAAAGAAGAATTGTTTGGTTTTATTCAACCAGGGCTTTCAAAGTCCAGCGTCTCCAGAACATTTTTATCCTGTCTCTCCAACTCTCCTAAAGATCTTGATGCAAATACTCATGGAGAGGAAAGGGCTTGCATTAATTGCGGTTATTGCACCAGTATCTGTCCCGTTGATCTTGCACCTAATTTTATTATGAAGGCCTTGTTCAGCGATGATATTGAGGATGCCTTAAGCTATGGTCTCCTGGATTGCTGCCGGTGTGGTCTGTGTTCCTATACCTGTCCGTCAAAAATCGAATTGACAAAAATTTTATCCGATGGAATGGAAGCTCATTACAAGGACAAAGAATAGCTTATGAACTTTTTAAAAAAAATATTAGACTCAAGTGAAAAGCATTTTACAGGCTCAGGAAAACTCAAAGGACTGGAGCCTGTTTTTGATGCCATAAAAACTGTTGTTTTTTTTCCATCACCAAAGAATCAATATATCCCGTTTGTAAGGGACAACCTTGACTTGAAGCGGTTTATGACCTTTGTTCTCATTTCCCTTTTACCCGTACTGATATTTGGCATTTACAATACGGGTTTACAGGCCGGACTTGCCCAGGGGGAATCCCTTGTCTTTATTCAGGCTTTTTTGCTGGGCTCAAGAACTGTTTTGCCGATTATCCTTGTCACCTATGGTGTGGGCCTTTTCTGGGAAATTCTCTTTGCCTCGCTGCGAAAACATAAGATCAGCGAAGGATTCCTTGTCACAGGACTTTTATTCCCCTTAACCCTTCCAGCCACCATTCCCTTATGGCAGGTAGCGCTTGGAATCTCCTTTGGAGTGGTCATTGGAAAAGAAGTCTTTGGCGGAACCGGCAGAAACATCTTAAACCCGGCACTGACGGGTCGAGCCTTTTTATATTTTTCATATCCTGTTTCCATGTCAGGAGACGTCTGGATCGCGGCAAAGAATACCGTGGATGGTATCAGTGGGGCAACCGCCCTTTCTATTCTGGCCCTGGATGGTGAAAAAATAACCACAGCCCTTTCCAATTCCGGGTTTACTTTATCCAATCTTTTTTTTGGTTTTATACCGGGAAGTATTGGGGAGACCTCGGCTTTATGCTGTATCCTGGGCGCCTCATTCCTTATCATAACAAAAATTGCAAATTTCAGGATTATCATTGGCGGAATTCTTGGATTAATTGTTACCTCCATCATTTTTTACCTGATTCCCGGCGGCAGCGATTCCTGGATGGATGCGGGTCCTTTATACCATCTTTGTGCAGGTGGGTTTTTATTCGGCATATCCTTTATGGCAACAGATCCCGTGAGTGCGCCCGGTACCAATCCGGGCAGATGGATATATGGATTTTTAATTGGATTTTTAACTGTTACCATCCGGGTTGTCAATCCGGCCTTTGTTGAAGGCACAATGCTTGCCATTTTATTTATGAATGTATTTGCTTCATTGCTGGATCATATTATAATTAAAAATAATGCATCAAAAAGGATCCCCAATGTCTGAAGCAGACAATAAAGCCCCAGGGAAAAACAGCAAGACAAATGTTATCCTGTTCGCCTTGCTGCTCTCGATCATATGCAGTCTTTTAATTTCGCTTGCTGCAGTCGGGTTAAAGGGATTTCAGATAGCCAATATTGAACTTGATAAAAAGGTTAATATCCTTAAAGCAGCTGATCTCATAGGCAATAAAAAGCCTGCCAAAGAAAAAATAAATAAACTTTATGATACCCATATAAAGGCGGTCATGGTGGATGATCAGGGCAAAATCCTTGAGATCTATGACCCCAATTCTTTAAATTTTTATGTTTTTGAAGAAAATGGGGTTATCAAGGGATATATCCTTCCAATCAACACCCGGGGTCTATGGGGGAAAATACATGGGTATCTGGCCTTTGAAAATGATGGACAGACCGTATCCGGGTTTTCAGTTTTCAGCCATTCTGAAACCCCAGGTCTTGGCGGAGAGATAGAAAGCGCCTGGTTTCAAAAAAATTTTAAAGGCAAAAAAATATTAAACACCCAGAATAAATTTGTTTCAGTGGGTATTGCAAAAGGAAAAGCTGCCAATCTCTCCGAGGACAAACAAGCACATTATGTAGATGGAATTTCAGGAGCAACACTGACGGGCAGGTTTCTTTCAGAAGGAATAAAACAAACCCTAATCAAGTATGATTCCGTGTCCATTACTTTCAGACACAGACAGCTTAAAACCCAAAAAGATGAGAACCCAAAACGGATAAACCTTAAGAATACAGAGCAATAGGATACAAACCAGACAAGAAGGATGATATCAATGCACCAAGAAAAAACAGACTATATGGAGATCCTATTCAAGGGCATCTGGAAGGAAAATCCCGTTGCTTACCAGGTATTGGGGATTTGTTCCGCACTGGCCGTCACTGTCAAAATGTCCACTTCTATTGTCATGGGAATTGCCCTGACAATAGTTACTGCGTTTTCAAGCCTGCTGATATCCTCATTAAGAAAACAAATCCCCTCCAATATCAGGATTATAGTTGAACTGGCCATTATTTCCTCCCTGGTCATTGTTACGGATCAGATATTGAAAGCCTTTTTTTATGATATTTCCAAGCAGTTATCTATTTTTGTCGGGCTGATCATCACCAATTGTATTGTTCTTGGAAGGGCCGAATCCTTTGCCCTTGCCAACAAGCCTATGGATTCATTTTTCGATGGTATTGGAAACGGGCTGGGTTACAGCCTGGTACTGGTTTCAGTGGCTTTTTTAAGAGAACTTTTAGGATCGGGTAAATTTTTTGGATTCAACATTATCCCTCAATTCATCTTTGATGCCGGATACCAGAACATGGGCCTTATGGTATTGGCACCAGGAGCCTTTTTTATTATCGGGTTGTTGGTGTGGCTGAAAAATTCTCTGCCCGGGATATCTAAGGAAGAAAGGTAAGAAGCACACATGGGTGATCTATTCAGTCTGTTTATTAATTCTGTATTTATCGGTAATATTCTTCTGGCCTATTTCCTTGGCATGTGTTCCTTTATTGCCGTTTCAAAAAATGTGGATACGGCTACGGGTCTAGGATTTGCAGTTATCTTTGTCCTTACGGTGACAAGTCCGGTCAACTGGATCATTTATCACGGCCTGCTTGCTCCGGGGGCCTTATCATGGGCAGGTTTCCCAGATATAGATTTAAGTTTTTTAAAATTTATTACCTTTATCGCAGTTATAGCCGCCATTGTGCAGGCTGTTGAAATGATTATTGATAAATACTCGCCTTTGCTTTATGTCACTTTGGGAGTGTTTTTACCTTTGATCGCGGTGAATTGTGCCATCCTTGGAACTTCCCTTTTCATGGTGGAAAGAAACTATACATTTATTGAATCAATTGTTTTTGGAGCCGGCTCTGGAACAGGTTGGATGCTTGCCATTGTCTCCATGGCAGCCATAAGGAACAAGGTCAAATACGCTGATGTCCCCAAAGGACTTCAAGGGTTTGGTATCACCATGATTATTGCAGGTCTTATGGCTATGACATTTATGATGTTTTCCGGGATCACCCTTTAACAGGGACGAAGCGTAAAAATTTAAGGAGAGCAAAAATTGTTATATCTTCTCAGCATATTGGTTTTTTCAGGTGTGATTTTTATCCTTGTCACAGTGCTCCTGCTTGTTGAATCAAAGGTCACCTTTAAGGGTGAATTCGATATAACCATCAATGGGAATAAAGATGAAAAACTGAAGATTTCCGGTAATCCCTCTCTTTTATCCGCATTATCTCAAAAAAATATTTTCCTGCCCTCTGCCTGTGGTGGTTCAGGCTCCTGCGGCATGTGCAAGTGTGAAGTCACTAAAGGCGGCGGCAGCATTTTGCCCACTGAGCTTGCCCACCTGACAAGAAAAGACAAACTTGCCAATAAACGATTATCCTGCCAGCTAAAAGTTAAGAATAACCTTGAGATCAAAATACCAGAGTCGATATTCGGCATAAAAAAAGTAGCTGCCACAGTGATATCCAATAACAATGTGGCCACCTTTATAAAAGAACTGGTGCTCAAACCTGAGACCCCCATTGACTTTAAGGCCGGCGCCTACATCCAGATTGATGTGCCTGAATATGATCTCATGTTCAAAAATTTTCATATTGAAAGCAAGTATGTTAGTGAATGGAAAAAATATAATTTTTTTGAACTCACATCAAAGGGGATTAAACAGGGCTTTCGGGCATACTCCCTTGCCAACCCGCCCCACGATAACCAAATAATTATGTTGAATATCAGAATCGCAACCCCGCCTCCTGGAACTGAAGGCATCCCGCCTGGATTCGGGTCTTCATATGTCTTTGGCCTGGAACCCGGCGATAAGGTAACTATCAGCGGTCCCTACGGGGATTTTTTGGCAAAGGATACAGAAAATGAAATGTGTTTTATCGGTGGCGGCGCGGGTATGGCTCCCTTAAGAAGCCACATCCTCCATCAGTTTGACGGAATACATACAAAAAGACAAGTCTCTTTCTGGTATGGTGCCCGATCCAAAAAAGAGATGTTTTATGATGATGATTTTAAGGATCTTGACAAAAGATATGATAATTTTACCTATCATGTAGCTCTTTCAAACCCTGATGAAGACGATCACTGGGATGGCATGACCGGTTTTATCCACAATCATCTGTGTGATGAATATCTTTGCCGGCATGAAGACCCCACGGAAATAGAATTTTATCTTTGTGGTCCGCCCCCCATGATCGATGCCATTATCAAAGCATTATACGATCTTGGGGTAGAAGACGACATGATTTTTTTCGATAAATTTTAAACGTCTTTAATGGACTGGAAAAAGCATTGCAGAATTATTGCCAAGTTATTGCGAAATGGCTCTGGCGACATATCCTGAAAAACGTTGCCGATATTCTTTTGGTCTAAGGCCTGTCAATCTGACAAATATTTTTCTAAAAAAGGAAATATCCTCATATCCGACCCGAACCGTGATTTTCTCAAAGGAGAGCTTGCCTTCCTCCAGAAGGTGCCTGGCCGTTTCAACCCGCAATTGCTGAAGATATCCCAAAGGGGTGACATTTGTGGCCATTTTAAACCGTCGTTCAAGTGATCTCCGGCTGATCTTGTGTTTTTTGGCCAATAGTTCGTAATCAATTGACTTTGTGTAATTTTGTTCTATCCATTTTTGGACCTTTTTAACAATAGTATCTCCAAGGTCCCCCGGCAAAAGAAAATTGCCATAGGGGGTCTGCGTGGTTCGTCCTAAATCCAGGATCATGGTTTTGGCACTTTGTACAGCAGCCTGCCTGCCACAGAATTTTTCCACCAGGTAAAGTGATAAATCCATGCCGGCATTTACCCCTGCCGAACAATATAGTCTACCATGATCTATGAACATCTTGTCTGGTTCCAAATTTACCTGGGGATATTTTTTGTTGAACATTTGTGCAAAGCCCCAGTGAAGGGTTGCGGATTTTTTGTCCAGTAAGCCTGTTTCAGCCAGTAAAAAAGCACCAGTGCATATACTGGCCACATGGGCTCCCTTTTTGTACTGCTTTTTGATCCAGGGAACAAGTTCAGGACTCTTCTCAAGAATCTGTTTAATGTATGTGGCAGATGCAATAACAATCAAATCGGTTTCATGGATTGCCTCAATACTGCAATGGGGTTTGATCAGGATATTATTGATGGATCTGATGGACTCACCGTCTGCTGAGGCAAGGGTGACGTCAAAGAACGGGGTTTGAGGGGCTTTGTTCACACGGTTCCATAGCCTTCCTGCCTGGTTAAAGATATCCATGGGGCCGAAAATAGTGCTTGCCATGGAGTTATAACATCCTAAAATGGTTATTTTTTTCATTATTGTCCTTTAAAAATTTGGAAAATTGTCGATATTGCCATGTATTATGTCGTTTATGCCACTATTATTTTTAAAATGCAATGAGTATAATAAAATTTATTTATTCAACAAAAGGAGATATAATATGAATTTAGAAAAAATTAAGGCTTCTTTGGCCCCATGCGGCCTGAGTTGCGAAAAATGTTTTGCCCATGTTGATGGAGATATCCGTAGGTACAGCTTAAAACTCAAAGAAAAGCTGGGTAATTTTCACAACTATGCAAAACGGTTTGAAACCATGCTGGGCGATCCGATTTTTAAAAAGTATTCTGATTTTAAGGATATGTTGGATTATTTTGCATCCAAAAATTGTAAGGGGTGTCGTAATGAGCAATGCAAGCTTTTTAAACTCTGTGGGGTACGTGAATGTCATCAGGAAAAGCAGATTGACTTTTGCTACCAGTGTGACGAGTTTCCCTGCGATAAAACCAACTTTGATAAAGGCCTTTATAAGGGCTGGGTAATGATCAATAAAAAAATCAGAGAAACAGGCTTAGAGCAATTTTATGAAAAGACCGGAACCCGGCCAAGATATCTGTAAAATAAAGATGGTAAAGGAACTATTTTTTGTCTTGCAATAAATTGACCCCGGCAAAGCAAAACTATTTGTTCAGATTTTTATCTATTTTGATATATGTATAGGGTAATTGAATATAATTCAAAGCTTTTGATATTTTGGGCATGGATGCGTTTTTAAACAATCTGGAAATATTTATTCCAACCCCAATATAAATATTTCGTTCCCTGTAATTTTTATCAGGGAATCCTTTTGTGTAATATCCCAGATGCAGCTCCAAATATTTAAAATAATTTTTTTGTGCAAATTCAAACCCATCAAATTTTAATGCCAGAAGAAATTTCTGGTTTTCATAATCAGTAGTAAAGTCAGTCTTATTAAAGTCCGGTCGGTATTCAAGTCTGATATCAATTTTTTCAGCGATACCAGGATGTGAATATAAAAAATATCCTGTCATACTGCCCATTAAATTCATTGTAAAATCTTCATAAGAGAAACCATAACTGCTGAAAGAGTCGCCGATTTCCATCCAGGTTGTCATCCCAAAAGATGACAGAGATCCAATAAGAGCACCTTGCCTGGCGGAATAACCTGTGTTTTCATAAATAGCTGCCAAAGCATTGGAAAGGGTATAGGAAAAATAAAAATGCCCAAGTTTGTCAAGACCGCCATCTTTGGTATAGTCTGAAAACCACCCCTCGTCTTTTTTTATGGGTTTGTTTTTGAAATAATCCCAGTTTAAAATCCCCCATGTGGTAATGGCAGTCAATCCTGCCATGTTTGAGATTAAGACGGTTTTTCCCTTTGAAAAATTTGCTTGGTTCCCGGATAAATCAGGTGCCAAAACACATCCAGCCAAAAGAATAATAAAAAAATATCTCTTCAGGGCCTGTGATTTAATAAAATATTGCATTGCACCTCCCATTAAAGATTGGATGGAATTTGTATGCGTTGCAGGGAAATATTAACATTATCTACTGGGTTGATGGTAATTTCATGACCATTGGAATTGTATAACGAGCCATATGAAAATAACGGGAATTGAACCTGCTGCTGTCTTGATTTTTGGTTCATATATTAGGATAAACAATTAATTTTTTCAAGAAGCATGGAGAAATTAAATTTGTTTTATACCGCAATTTATATTAGTCTAATGTTTATTTGAATTGCGATGTACTGAAGATTTTAAGTATAATGCAAGAAATCAAAAGTTTCAAAAGTGGTTTAAGGACAGCTATTTCCAGACATTTATTGTTCAATTAAGACAATCAGGGGACTTTGTGGCAAAATCAAATGCAAAACTCAGATTATGGACGGCGCCGGCGAAAATAAGGCCTTTTTATAAATGGACAATTATTATCTTTTTGCTAATTATATACTTTTTAGCGTTCCCAAGGATAGTTGAACAATGGGGAGATTTTTCACGTATTTTTGTCGTCATATTTGTGATACCGATTGTTTTGTTCTGGGGGTTAAGGGGAGGGATCATTATTTCTTTATTAGCCCCACCCGCAATGATCATTTTTTATAAAGCTTCAGGGGTCTCATTCAGCGGAGGGGCGATTGGTCCACTTTTTTTATTTTTAATTGCAATTATTACCGGACAAATGCGTGACTTGAGTTTGAAACTTGAGGAAGAACTCAACAAAAAAGATCAAGCCGAGTTGAAACTGCAAAAACACCAGGCCAGTTTGGAAAAAATAATGGGTGAGCGTACAGCCCAATTGTCAAAGGCTAATATTGAGCTTCAACGGGAAATTTCAGAACGAAGGCTATCAGAAGATGCTCTGCGAGAGAGCAAGACACAGCTACAGACGTTGCTGCGGGCAATTCCGGATTTAGTCTGGCTTAAAGACATTCAGGGTATCTATCTTTTCTGCAATTTCAGATTTGAACAGTTTTTTGGTGCAAAAGAGGCGGATATTGTGGGAAAAACGGATTACGATTTTGTGGACAGGGAATTGGCGGATTTTTTCCGAAAGAATGATAATAAGGCAATGAATAAAAGAGGGCCCAGCATAAATGAAGAGGAAGTTATTTTTGCAGATGATGGGCATCGCGAAATTCTTGAAACCATAAAGACACCGGTTTACAACAGTGATGGTAAAATTGCCGGAGTGTTGGGTATTGGGCGGAATATCACTGATCGAGTGAGCTTGCAGGAGCAGCTTGTTCAGGCTCAGAAAATGGAATCTGTGGGGCGCCTGGCAGGCGGGGTGGCTCATGATTATAATAATGCGCTCAGCGTGATCATGGGTTACACCGAGCTTGCCATGGCTGATGTGAACGATCCGACAGGAAAGCTACATGCTGATCTAAATCAAGTTCTCAAGGCCGGCAAACGGGCAACAGACATTACCAGGCAATTATTGGCCTTTGCACGCAAGCAGACAATTGCCCCCATTGTTCTTGACCTTAATAAAAATGTAGAAAATATGCTAAAAATGCTCCGGCGCCTTATCGGTGAGAACATCGATCTTGCGTGGCTGCCCGGGATTAATCTTTGGCCGGTCAAGATGGACCCCTCTCAAATTGATCAGATACTGGCCAACCTGTGCGTCAATGCCAAAGATGCCATTGCCGGAGTTGGCAAGATCACCATTGAAACAGACACTGCGGTTCTGGACAAAGCCTTTTGTGCCAAACACACAGGTTTTGTTCCTGGTAAGTTTGTTCTACTGACCATAAGCGACAATGGCTGCGGTATGGACAAAAAAATACTGAATCATATTTTTGAACCGTTTTTTACCACAAAGGACATAGATAAAGGCACGGGCCTTGGTCTGGCTACTGTCTATGGAATCATCAAGCAAAACAAAGGGTTCATAAATATTTACAGCGAACCTGGTAAAGGGACGACAATAAATATTTACCTGCCCCGGCATGAAGGTAAAGTTGTTGAGGTCCAGAGGGAAGTAATTGCTGAAATTCCACAGGGCAATGGTGAAACTATCCTTTTGGTGGAGGATGATCGATCGATACTGAAGCTGACACAAAAACTACTCACCGGGCTTGGCTACAAAGTGTTGGTTGCACAAACGCCGAAAAAGGCCATGGGGCTTGCCAAGGAACATACAGGTAAAATTCACCTGATCGTCACTGATGTGATAATGCCTGAAATGAATGGGCTTGAACTGGCAAACAGCCTGCAATCTCTTTATCCTGACCTCAAGCGTATGTTCATGTCCGGATACACGGCTAATGCCATCGCCCATCACGGTGTTTTGGACGAGGGAGTACACTTTATTCAGAAGCCATTTACCAAAAGAGATCTGGCGTCTTTAGTCAGAAAAGTATTGGATGGGGAAAAAGTTGATTTTTAATGCATTTTTGATCTCGACCCGTTTTTGGTTATGACAAATATGCAACCGGGTTTGTTAATGGTATATTGCACCTGGGGAAGCAGAATTCAAGATTTTTTTTGAATTTCAGAAGAACTTTGATCATAGGAAAACTAAAATCGACTTGCTTGCATCATTAAATATACGTTACAATATATCAAACACGGGCGCGGAGTTGAAATTTATTTTGCTTTCAGTTGCCGGTCATTCTTGAGAAAGGAAGGAACCTTTGGATTTTTGCTGGATTAAGCAATAAAAAAGGAGGAACAACATGGATATCCAGAAACTAATCATTTTTTTTAAGTGGTGTACAATAATAAATCTTGCCTTAATGATATTTGGAATCATAGGATGTACACTTGCCTCGGATTTGATATACAATATACAGGGCAAAATGTTTGGCATATCTCGCGAAACCATTAACAGTTCTATCTATCTGTTCTTTGGGGGGTATAAAATTTTCTGGCTTGTTTTTAATGCAGTTCCCTATGCTGCGTTGCTGATTATCAGAAAAGAATAGCAAGGCTTCAATATTAAGGTAAGGAAAAGGTGAGAGGGCAGTTGCCGACGATAAAAACTAATATGAATATACCGGCATTACCGGTATATTCATAGAGATTATTATTGTCAGCTTACCTTTCCAATGGCAATATCCAATGTTTCCAGCATAAAGTCCACGTCTTTTTCGTTGATGCACATGGGCGGCTTTATCCGTAAGGTATTTCCATTATATCCGCCCTTGCCCACCAGAAGTCCAAGATCCTTTAACGTTTCAAAAATCTCGACGCATTCCTGTGATGCCGGTTCCTTGGTTTGTCTGTCCTTGACAAATTCAACCCCTGTCATAAGACCGCTTCCCCGTATATCACCTATGAGTTCATATTTTTCTTTTAAACGGTGATATCCTTTAAACAGCCGGTTACCCATGTTAAGACAGTTTTCCTGGAGCCGGTCCTCATCGATCAATTCCAGGACAGCCTTACCGATTGCGCAGGAAACAGGATTGCCGCCAAAGGTGTTAAAATGGATTCTTTCAGTTAGTCTGGCAGCGATTTTGGGAGTGGTTACTACGGCAGCCAGAGGAGCGCCATTTCCAATACTTTTGGCCATGGTCACGATATCCGGCGTAACTCCCTGGTATTCAAATCCCCAATAATGGGTTCCAAGTCGGCCGAAACCTGTCTGGACTTCGTCAGCAATACAGACCCCACCGGCATTTCGGGTATGCTCGTATGCTTTTGCAAGATATCCCTTTGGCAGGACCACAGTTCCCCCAACACCCTGAATAGGTTCGGCAAAAAATCCTGCCACCTGTCCCGGGGTGGTATGATTGATAACACTCTGAACGTCAGCAGCATATTTTGTGCCAGCTTCGGGATCATCATATCCCCATGGACCCCGGTAGCAGTCCGGCATAATGGTGTGGCGAACCCCGGAGCCCTGATTTATATTGTATTTCCATGTGGAATGAGCAGTCATTCCCATGGTACTCTGGCTGCCACCATGGTAGCCGTTTCTAAGGGCAATAATATCATTGTTTCCAGTGTAAAGTCTTGCCATGAGCATGGCAAGGTCATTGGCTTCAGAACCGGAGTTTACAAAATAGCAGACTTCAAGATCACCGGGCAGACGCTGGGCCAGCATTTTTCCATATTCTGCAATAATCGGGTTCAAGTATATGGGTGGATTATGAACCAGGGTATTGAACTGCTCTGAAACAATGTCGGCGATTCTGGGATGGCTGTGGCCAACGCTGACTGTGACAATGCCACCGATACCGTCAAGATACCGTCTGCCTTTTTCATCGTAAAGATATTGCATGGAGCCTTGAACAATCATGATCGGCTTTTTGTAAAAGGTCAATAAAGAAGGTGTAAGATAACGCTTTCGCATAGCCATTACCTCGTCATATGATGGACCTTTATAGGGTTTGGGCTCATGATCATAGTCTGGCAGTTCAGGTATTTTAATTTCTTGGGTCATAAGAATTTCTCCTTTTTTCGGCCGGTTTTGTATTGAATGCCGGAAAGTTTTGTGGTATGGGCGATTCTTTTTTTTCTGGCCAGTTTCAATGCCTGGGCAACTTCCGGAAGGGCCTTGATCTTTACGGCCCCTTCCGTGTAATAGTCAATTGCCCGGGTTTCCAGTTTTTTAGAATAATCAAGGATTTGGGCACGATCCATTTCTTTGTCATTTTGGGCTTCAAGCACAAAGGGTTTTCTGAAAAAATCCCTGATCGGTTCAAGGATCATTTCCGTTACATTTTCTCTTCTGGTTCTCAGGATATGAACTATATTTTTTTTACAATCTTTTGCAAACCCCTGAAACAGGTCACAAAGGTCACTCATATCCTGGTTGTCGGCAACTGAATTATAAAACGCCATATCTTGTTTTTCGATTTCTTCTGCAAAATTCAATAACCCGCCAAAATTTGTGATGGGCATAATGGTCTTCCTCCATATAAATAAATATCTTTAAAACCAGCGTTCCATTACCACCTTGGTGTCAGTGAAAAATTGAAATATTTCCTGGCCATGGGCTTTGATATCTCCAAACATGGAGTTGCCTGATCCGCCAAAGGGAAAAAAGCTCATGGGA
>JABIYQ010000499.1 GCA_018702715.1 Desulfobacula sp.
ACATCATGGCCGCAGGTTTTCAAGAATGGAACCAATATACTTCCTATGGTTCCACTGGCACCGGAAACTAAAATTTTTTTTTTGGAAATTTTGTCTACATAATGTTCAAGATCATATTTAAGCACCCTGTGCCTGTAGTTAAACATTCGGTTAAATTCTTTTTTAGCAAGTCCATAAAAAGGTCTGCTTAAAAATCCAAAGGGCAGTTTAAACTCCACCCGATCTTCCATGATTGAATTTTCTTTACCATCGGGTATAAACGTATGGGTATGTTTCCATTTGGAAAATGGGCCTTTAATCTGCCGGTCAATGAACACCTTATTTTCCTGATATTCTATATGTTCGGCCTCCCATACCATGGGTATCTTAAAAAGGCTTAACCGAAATACTATTTTTACTCCCTTATGAATACCGCCGCAGCTTCGCGAGATCATTTTCATGGGTGCCCATGGCGGTGTTAGTCTTGATATGGCACCATCCCTTGCATGCCAGGCAAAAAGCTTTTCAACAGGTGCATTAATTTTTGTTCTTTTTATATAAACATTATGGCTCATGTTTTGCTCTATTAGGATAAATGATCCATTGATTTTAAGGTTCTTATACTATATTAATAATCTTCAAGTTAAAACCCTTTTTATCGAGGGGAAAACAGCGAACTTTTTAGGCACACTCTTTGCAGAACTTGAATAAGGTTGAGTATTGCCAAGAATATTAACAATGCTAAAAAAGTTTAGATAATTATTAACCCTATTAATATTGGAGAACAAAATATGGAAAAATATGAATGCGTATGCGGCTATGTGTATGACCCGGCAGATGGTGACCCTGATAATGGTGTTGAACCTGGAACTTCATTTGCAGATCTGCCCGAAGAATGGGTATGTCCTCTTTGCGGTGCTAGCCAGGACAACTTTGAAAAATTGGATTGATTGTCTTTAAGGGAGAAAAAAATACATGTATAAACCCATTGAAATAGCTGACGGGATATATTCTGTTGGATGTAGGGATTGGGATATCAGGGATTTCCATGGTTATTCCACCTATGAAGGTACAACCTATAATGCATTTTTGATACTGGGTGAAAAAAATATTCTCATTGATACTGTAAAAGAAAAATTTTCAGATGAATTTTTTTCCAATATCAGCAAAATTATTGACCCAAAAGATATTGACATAGTTATCTCTAATCATACTGAAATGGACCACTCTGGAACCATCCCCAAACTGATGCAGTTAATTGGGGGAAAAAAACCCATCTATTGTTCAAAGATGGGTGCAAAAAATATGAAAAGCCATTTTAACCGGGACTTTAATTTCCAGGTTGTAGGAAGTGGTGATGAACTAAAAATCGGGAATAGAACATTTTCTTTTCTTGAGACAAGAATGCTTCACTGGCCGGACAGTATGTTCACCTATCTTGTGGAAGATGCCATTCTTTTTTCCAGTGATGCTTTTGGACAGCACTATTGCGGTGACAAATTCTTTGATGATGAAATCGGTGATGAAATCATCCCCCATGCTCGAAAATATTATGCCAATATCCTTCTTCACTTCTCTCCAAGGGTACAGGCACTTTTAAAAGATGTGGAAAAAATGAATCTAAAGATCAATATGATCTGTCCTGATCATGGTATTCTCTGGAGGGATAACCCGTCTAAAATTATTAAGGCCTATGACAAATGGTCAAAACAGGAACCTGAAAAAAAAGTGGTTGTCATCTTTGACTCCATGTGGGACAGCACAACCAAGATGGCCCGATCCATTACCAGTGGCATTGAATCACAAGATGTGGCTGTAAGGCTGATGAACACAAGGAAATGGCATAGAAGCGACATTATGACTGAAATTATTGATGCCGGAGCAATTGTCGTGGGTTCTCCCACTCTCAATAATAGCATTTTCCCTGTGATTGCAGACGTCATGACCTATGTCAAAGGTTTACGGCCACAGAATAAAATTGCAGCTGCTTTTGGTTCTTATGGATGGAGTGGCGAAGCTGTAAAGATATTGAACAAGGAATTTTCTGAAATGAAACTGGATATTATTGACGATGGTATTAAAGTACAATATGTTCCAGATGATGATGATCTGAATAAATGTTTTGATCTGGGCGTAAAAGTAGCTAAAACATTAAAGCAAAGATTATCTGACACAAATAAAGGTTAAAGAAAAACCTGAAAATTTTTGTGAGGTTGCGCTCCTTCGCCACCCTAACATAACAGACGAGCGAAAATTTTAACCGGAGGAAAAGATGACAAACGAGTTTAACGCAAATGATATATTTGACATTGCTATAAAAATTGAACAAAATGGTGCGATATTTTACCGAGATGCTGCAAAACTATTTGAAAAGGAGGAACACAAACAATTTCTCCTTGAATTGGCTAAGATGGAAGACTTTCATGAAACTACCTTTGCCAATATGCAAAAAGATTTAAAAGAAGAAGAAGCTTTTTCCACAACTTTTGATCCAAAAAATGAAAATGCCCTTTACCTGAAAGCGCTTGCTGATACCAGGGTATTTTTTGAAAAAGAACAGCCCGGCAACAGCTTTCAAGACATATTGGGCGCTGCTATCCAGGCAGAAAAAGATTCCATTGCCTTTTATCTTGGAATGAAAGAAATGGTTCCTGTAAAACTGGGTCAATCAAAGATTAATGATATTATCAAGGAAGAAATGAGCCACATAAGGCTTCTTGCTGAAAAACTGATGGAATAAAATAATTGGGGTCAGGCTTGCATAGTTGCGTTTATTATTCAATA
>JABIYQ010000212.1 GCA_018702715.1 Desulfobacula sp.
AGAATGCTGTGTCTAACATGCTCAGACTAAATGCTAATGTGGAACCCGAAGATATATTACAAAAACAAATTGATGCAATTTTGGTATCCTCTTTAAATTTTATGGTAAGTCAGAGTTTCTTCAAACAAATGCCCTTCATTTTTTCCGATTGAATGGTATTAGCCTCTTTAAATTTTATGGTAAATTTTGAAAATTCCATATTGACGAATTTGTAACCGCCTTATTTATAAGCAAATTTCATTTTCTTAAAATTGTAAAATCGGACATTTACCATAAAATTTAAAGAGGCTAAGCCTGTTGCAAGTTGAACAATCAGAAATTCACCGTAATCCACCATAAAATTTAAATAGGATACATTTTTTGTCAAGATTAGGGACTTCACAATATTAAGACTACCCTATTTTTAAGGAAATTTCCTGCATCGGCAGGCGGTTCTCATGAATATCGGGTAGTTTATTTAGTGGGAAATCCCTTACAATATGATATTTTTCTATGACAGCAAATAACGGTTGGATTTTTGAAAAATCCTGCCAATACTGACGTTCTATCTCGAATTCACAACTGATAAAGTATGTGTACTTCATTAAATTCACCCAAATAAGCTCATTTTTAGCCTATAAGCCCAAAATTTCAGAAGAAAGCAGCCTTGATTCTCTTTCTAATTGTGATAAAGTATGTGTTACTTAGTCATGATTGCACATACTTTATCATGGAGAAAGAGATGGATGAATATGGTATCTTAGACAAGTTTAGGCAAGACAAAGTTATGACCATTGAAAAGCTTATGCAATTACTCCAATGCTCTGCGATAACAGTGAGGAGGAGATTGAAAAAGTGGGAGACATTCACAAGCATAAATCAAAATGGTCGCTACTACACATTGCCTGAAATTCCTGAATTTGATGATAACGGATTATGGAAATATCGTTTTGCTCTTTTTTCCAAACACGGAAACTTAAAGCAAACGATTATTGAGTTGGTCAAAGGATCAGAAGCGGGACTTAGTGCTGCTGATCTCTCCAAAATCATTGAGATTTCTTCAAGCAGTTCCTATTTTTCGCAAATCAAGCAGTCACATGAAATCAAACGAGAAAAACATCAAGGTCGATTTGTTTATTTTTTAGCTGCATCAACCAAATATCGACTACAAAAAAGGAGGATTGAACGACAAAAGACCGATGATTGGCCCACCGATGCCCAGGCTGTTAAAATTTTAGTGCACATGATAAAGAACCCTGATATTGAAGTTGACCGGCTTGCGATAGAATCAGCGCCTCCAGGTGAACGTTTTGACCCACTTGTTGTTAAGCAATTTTTGCAATTTCATGATCTTTTAAAAAAAACTTCGGATACAGAGCCATAAAATGTCTCACAGGATATATTGATAAAATAACCGAAGGACTTTGTTCACAGAACCTGTTCCCGGAGGAACCAACTATTTCCTTTTTTCCGCATGAGATAAACCAGCCGAATTTAAAAGTGCTTAAAACCAGGAAAAAAGCAGTGGTGACTTTGGACATTGGATCATTTTGTGCCAGGGAAACAATTCTGGTCAGTCCGGACAACACAGTCTTTCAAAGTCAGCAGCTTCGTTCTTTGACCCCATATCGGTGCACGTATGGGTATGATGTGTTGGTTTTCGTCGGATATGGCCTTTTTGTGCATTGTCTTTCGGAGCAACAAATCATTGAGCTGCTGTCCGATAGAAATATTACCATCTCTCAACGAGAGATTGGGTTTCTTGGGAAAAAATTTATTGCTTATCTGGCTATAGCTCATCGGCAGGCACAGCAACGGTTAAATCAACTGATGTCACACAAAGGCGGCTATATTCTGCACATAGATGGCACTTGTGAAGGCGGCAGCCCTCATCTTTTTACCGGTATGGATGGCATTGCCCAAATTGTATTGGACAATATCAAGTTACCGTCGGAAAAAGCAGAATCCATCATCCCTTTTTTAGATAAAGATAAAAAAACAATACGGCAAGCCAATTGCTCTGGTCCATGATATGGGTAAAGGTATTTTATCGGCCGTAGAGGCTGTATTCAAAGGTATCCCGGATTTCATTTGCCATTTCCATTTTTTAAGGGACATCGGAAAAGATTTATATGAAGCAGAATACGCTAAGATTAGAACTCGTTTAACAAAGCACAAAATCAGAACCATACTCCGAGCAAAACCAAAGGCTTTGGCCTCTCTTATAGAAGAGGATACGCAGGTTGGGACTGGCCTGTTAAAGAGCATTTCTAAAAATCAACCGAATATAATACCCGCTGAAAAACTGGCGATTGTGTCATCATATGTCATGATCCATTGGGCACTTGATACGACAGGTCAACTTGAAGGGTATGGCTTCCCATTTGATTGTCCGCATTTTATTTTTTACCAGCGATTAAAAGTCCTGTATGAAATGGTGGATATAGCTGGATATGACCAATTTGATAAACGCTTCTTCAATCTTTGGAAACCTCTCAATAAAATCATCAACGACCAACAATTGAAAAGTTCAGCCAGACAAATTGAAAAGAAGATGGAAACCTTCAAACAACTTCGAGAAGCATTATCCATAACGGTTTCTAAAAATAAGAAAGGGCTTAATGATGACGGCGATGATGATACCAATATCAAAAGTATTGCTCAGAAGGTGAAACAATTTCGGACTCAAATAATGGCAGATGAAAAATTATCTCAAGCAAATTCGTATAAAAAAATGATCAAGCAGATCGACACCTACTGGGACAAGCTTTTTGCCGATCCAATTATAATCGAAACATCCGATGGTCAGGTCGTCATCCATCCCCAGCGTACCAATAATATTTTGGAACGATTTTTTCGGGAGCTAAAACGTAGAAACCGAAAAAGGAGCGGCTCAATATCATTAAATAGAAGGCTCAAAACGATGCTCACTGACACGCCGTTAATCAAGAACCTTGACAATAAGGAATATATTGAGGCTATCCTTGACGGAAATGATACTTTAGAAGAACGATTCGAAAAAATAGACAGTAACATGGTTATTGAGAAGTTAAAGGCTGAACAAAAATCATATGGAAAAATCAGTCCTGAAATGAAAAAAATAATTCAACGGCCTGATTTGCCGGAGGAACTGACTGCCTTATTCGCTGCATGATTGCAAAATTAAGACCAACCGCCATTTGCTGTCATAGCTATTCTCACTTTGTAGTTTGTTGGAGTCGAATGACTGCGAGGATGGATGGGTGGAAGCATGAGCGAAGCCTAAAAATAGGTCAAGTCTGCCGTGACCAGCCCTTTCAAGGTGTCATTA
>JABIYQ010000204.1 GCA_018702715.1 Desulfobacula sp.
GACAATAATTAAATCCATATCAAATGAGGTTTAAGTAATGAAAAGTCTGAAATCATTTTTTTTGATCACGGCAGTCATACTATTTTCATTTTTCGGTTTTTTAAACCAGGCCTTCGGGGTTTCAGGGCCAGCCATATCCCCTTCAGGTAAAAAAGTTACAGGAGACCAATGGCTTTTTGTTATCGGGATCAATACTTATATTGAATGGCCCCGCCTTGATACAGCGGCCAATGATGCAAGATCAGTCAAAAAGGCTCTTCTTTCCAGGTACCATTTCGATAAAGAACATTTGATTGAACTGTACGACGATGAGGCCACCCGGGCAAACATTATCGGCAAGCTTCGTTTCCTGGCTCAAAATTTAAAAAAAGATGATTCCCTTTTTTTATTCTATGCCGGCCATGGGCATCTTGATCCCATAACCAAGTCAGGAAGCTGGATACCGGTTGAGAGCGGTACAAAAGACGTATCGGCCTGGATCTCTAATAATTATATCAAGGGTTACCTCAAATCAGATGCCATAAAGGCCAAGCATGTTCTCCTTGTTTCGGATTCATGTTTTTCAGGTGATTTCTTCCGCAGTCACCGGGGCAAATTGCCCGAGGTCACTGATGAAGTGATCCGGCGATCCTATGCACTCACCTCCCGGCAGGCAATCACCTCGGGCGGCCTTGAGCCGGTCAGTGATTCCGGTTTTGGCAACAACAGCGTGTTTACACACTTTTTGGTAAAAGCTTTTGAAAATAATCAGTTACCCTTTTTAATCCCTTCAGAATTTTTTACAGATATTAAAGCAGGTGTAGCTGAAAATGCTGAACAATTACCCCGGTTTGGTTCTTTAAAAAACACGGGCGGCCAGCAGGGTGGAGAGTTTGTTTTCTTTTTAAGGCAAAACGTCCGGTTGGACAATTTATCCCGGATAGAAGCTCAAAAACACAGAGAATATGAACGACTCAAAAAAATGGAACTGGAAGCCGACACAGCCAGAAGAAAAGAAGCAAAGGAAATTGCCCTCAGGGAGAGAGAACTATCCGAACTTGATCAAAAAATAAATGCCATGAAAAACCGTCTTGGCTCATCTGAAGTCAAAACAGATGACAGCCTTGATACCATGCTTGCCATGGTAAAACAAAAAGAAGACCAGGCGAAAAGACTTGAACGATTAAGAAAACAAAAAAAAGCAGAGCAAAAAAAAAGAGAAGCAGAAATTGCACAGCTTAAAATAGAAAGAGAAGAAAAGATAATCGCAGCTCTTGAAACGGAAGTTAAAAAATATAAAGAAATAATTTCTTCAGAATACGGCATAAACCTTAAAAAATCAGCATGGAAGGCATTGATTGCCAAATGCCCTCCCGGCTGGGCAGATGGTATTGAAGAGGGCAACTGCATGTTGTTGTTAAGAAATTCACTTCAAAGGAAACCTCCTTGGAAAGACCCTGAAACCGGCATGGAGTTTGTATATGTTCCTGGCGGGTGTTTTAAGATGGGGAGCCATTCAGCATCGTCGGATGAGAAGCCTGTCCATGAGGTGTGTGTGGACCCCTTCTGGATAGGTAAATACGAGGTAACCCAGGGGCAGTGGAAAAAAATCATGGGGGATAATCCTTCAAAGTTTAGATCTGGAAATGATTTTCCCGTTGAGCGGGTATCCTGGAATGATGCGAAAAAATTTATTTCCAGGCTCAAGCAACAGTCCGGCAACACTTTCAGACTGCCCACGGAAGCCCAGTGGGAATATGCCGCCAGAAGCGGGGGCAAGAACCAGACGTATGCCGGTGGTAATAATTTAGACAGTGTTGCATGGTATAGTTCAAACAGCGGTAACAAAACCCACAGAGTGGGAACAAAATCTTCCAATGGTCTTGGCATCTACGATATGAGCGGTAATGTCTGGGAGTGGTGCGAAGATGTTTACGATGAGAATGCCTATTCTAAACATGGTCGCAACAATCCTGTGGTGATATCCGGTGGTTCTTCCCACGTGTTCCGCGTGGACCGTGGTGGCAGCTGGTACGACAACCCCAGGTACGTGCGTGCAGCGAACCGGGGCAGGAATTCTGCTGGTCGCCGTTTCTCCGGCATAGGGTTCCGCCTCTGCCTTTCCCGGGTCCGGTAATGGAACGGTATCAGCCAGGGCGGCCGGTCAGGATGGCCCGTACCCTGTAGCAGGCGGAGCAGCGGAAGGGTCGGGGCATCATGGTCCGGATGCCAGCAGACATTGAAAAAGGAAAAATAAATGAAGTATAAAATTTTTACATATTCGGTCCCGCCACCTGAGGAACCTGAGGATTTGAACGGATTCCTTTCTTCAAGCCGTGTGGTGTCTGTCCAGTCCCATATCGTGGTTAAAAAGGAAATCCCCTATCTGATATTTATTGTGGAATACCTTGATTCAAAGAAGGGGAAGCATCCGGCTGCCCCGAAGATAGACTACCGGGAAAAATTGTCTGAAGAAGATTTTATCATTTTTTCCCAGCTCAGGGATTTGCGCAAATCGCTTGCTGAAAAAGACGGGGTGCCGGTTTATGCCGTTTTTACCAATGCCCAGCTGGCACAGATGGTGGAAATGAGGATTAATAACAGGCAGGGGCTGTTTTCCATTCAAGGCGTTGGGGAATCAAAGGTGGGTAAATATGGTGATACCTTTATCGACCTTTGCCGGGAAATGTTTTCAGGTCTGGCAGATACTCATAAAGAAGAAACAATCCGATGAAAAGATATGGCAAGCTCATGGGAAATATTCTGGATTATGAAAATCTGCTGATCGCCTTTCATAATGCTGCCAAGGGCAAAACCGACAGAAAGGATGTTATTCAATTCAGGACAAAACTTTCTGAAAATCTCCTGACATTAAGGACAAAGATTGATACGGATACCATGGTATTTGGGAGATATTCTTTTTTCACGGTTCATGACCCTAAAACCAGGAATATCTGTGCAGCAGCATTTAAGGAAAGGGTTACTCACCATGCCATGATGAACGTCTGCGGCCCAATTCTGGATCAATCACAGATTTTTCACAGCTATGCCTGCAGGAAAGGCAAGGGACAGCACAAAGCTCTTTTAAAGGCTAAAAAGTGGGCAGACTGTCATGATTTTTACCTTAAAATGGATATCTCAAAGTTTTTTGATTCCATTGATCATTCTATTTTAAAACAGATGCTATGCAGCAGGATAAAGGATAAAAAAGTGTTGGGTGTTTTATTTGATATTATTGATTCATATACAACGGCTGAAGGGAAAGGCCTGCCCCTGGGCAACCTGACCAGCCAGTATTTTGCCAATTTCTATCTGACCCGGTTTGATCACTGGATCAAGCAGGAAAAAAAGGTCCGATTTTATTTAAGGTATATGGATGATATGCTGATAATAGGGAATAAAAATATGCTTTGTAAGTTGAGAGATGACACCAGACACTATCTGAACAGGAATCTTAAACTTCAACTGAAACATGGGGGACAGATTAACCGGACCGATAAAGGGATCGGGTTTCTGGGCTCTGTTATTTATCCGGGGGCTTTAAAATTGAGTTCATCCTCCAAAAAAAGAATCTATGACAGAATGAAACAATATGAAAGAAAATATAGATCCGGTACAATGGATGCATTGGATCTGCAGGAAAGAGCAACTGCTTTATGGGCAGGGCTGTATCACACGAAAAGTTATGGATGGCGTAAAACCCTTGCCGTAAAATGCATGGATATTTAAAATCAGGGATATACAGGAAAATTCCCGCGTGAACCGTGGTGGCAGCTGGAACAACAACCCCAGGAACGTGCGTGCAGCGAACCGGAACA
>JABIYQ010000501.1 GCA_018702715.1 Desulfobacula sp.
TAAAATATTGGAATATTTCAGCCCGGCCTTTTTACAGACAATTTCTATCTTTTCTCTATGCAATCCTTTTTCCAAAGGCTTACAATTCCAGATTTTTTTGATCAGGACCGGCCCAAAAACCGATACCGCTATAATGAATAATGCTATATATCCAATTTCACCGGCAGGGGTTTGTAATATTTCTTTTACAGGCGTCCAGGGTAAAAACTCCAGAGCATCTGCAACAATTGACAGCAAAAACCAGGGTAGAAGTGCAGGCAAAGAAAAGGAAACATTGGAAAGGATAAAATTCTTTTTCGTTACTTCTCCTGCAAAATACCGCTTTTGAATACCATATGCTGCATTCCAGATAGCGATCAGATAAAAAAGAAACAATCCTATAAAAAGAATTGCTTCAAGGGTTGGAAAGCTGTCAAAAATTTTTATTCCGGAAAAAAGGAACGTTAATTTAAAACCATAAATATTTATGGCAAAGATCAAAAGCGCAAACATGGACAGGCGGGATATATAACTATTGATTAAAGCGTCCATGTCCAAGTAAGGATTTTGGGATATTTTTTTACCAAGCCGGTTAAATGCAACCCAGCATATGAAAATAAAAAAAATGCTGAGCAAAAGACAATTTAAAACCCCATAGTTGTCAAAGGTTTTAACCGGTTCAAAGAGTTCAGAACTTGTATATATGACCAAAGCAATAAGGAAATATAAAAAATTAGAAAACATTTAAATGACTCCCTGACAGACAAAGGTGTTCAAAACTATCCAGGATTTTACATCAAATTTGATCAAAGGGTTGTATAGGATATCTGATGCCTGTTCCCGGGATAGCATGATGACATCAATATCCTCAGATGCTTCATTAAAATTGTTTGTGGGCTTGCCTTCACATTCAACAAACAAAAGACTGATGGACTCATCCGTCATTCCTGAAGATGAAAAAATGGCCGGGCTTTTTTTCAATACCTTTGTAAGAGTTAAACCTGTTTCTTCAAAAAGCTCTCTTTTACCTGCCTGCTCAACCGTCTCTCCATTATCTATAATTCCGGCCGGAAATCCATACTGATATCCGCCAAGGGCAACCCTGAATTCTTTTATCACAACAAGTTTGTTCTCTTGTATGTGAACAGGAACTATGACAACTGCATCCGGTATAGTATAATCTTTTTCAAGGGGATTTAAGTCTTTTGATCTGGATGCAAAAATCCATTCTTTTTCGCAATTTATGCGATCTTTATAATTAATTGAAAAAAGATTCAAATATTGGCAGTTTGTTATTTTCTTTACATGGTTGATCTTCATATATATTCCCCGATAAAAACAATGCTCAAAATATAAGCATACAAAAATGGAATACTACCCAATATAATTGGTTTTTACAACGAAGAAACTTGACCCTGATCCACCATCAAGGTACCACCTGCTGCGTTGACTGCGGTCGTTCCTCCCTGCGGAGTATGACTTATACGCCTCACTCGTCATTCCTTGTCGTCTTGCATCTGGTACCTTGCTGATGGCCAGGGATAGTGCACAACCCCATGGCCCAGCCGGTAAATGAAAATTTGATGGTGGATTTGGGTTTAGGTTAAACAGGATTTACATACATGAGATACTTGAATGCCAGCCAGAAATGACATGTACTTCCCAGCAATACAAACAAATGCCATATTTCATGGAATCCAAATTTACCAGGAAAAGGGTTCGGCTTTTTAAGAGAATAAACAATTGCACCGCTACTGTAAAAAAGTCCGCCTAAAGCCAGCCAGAAAAGACTTATCGGCTCAAGGGTTTTGACAAGAGGATAAACCGCGATCACGCACAGCCATCCCATGATCAGATAAATCATTGTAGAAATCCATCTGGGAACATTCATTGCAAAAATCTTTATCCCAATTCCGACAATCGCAATACCCCAGACCGTCCCAAAGATGCTCCATCCCCATGGGCCGCGAAGAGGTACGAGACAAATGGGTGTATATGATCCAGCTATGAGCATGAAAATCATTATATGATCAATCCTCCGAAAAACCAACAACGCTTTTTCAGATATTTTCAACCCATGATAAAGAAAGCTGGAAGTATACATTAAAATCAATGTAATTCCAAAAATGGCAAAGGAGACCACATGCCATGCATCTGCCCTGATGGCTGCAAACACAACCATTAATGTTAAACCGACTATTGATGCAAGGGCACCCGCCATATGGGATATGGCATTGACAGGCTCTCTAAAAATTTTTGTACATGACATCATAATTTTAAATAATAAAGCTTATTTAGCACAATTGCCATTGATATTTTTTCAATATTACATTTCTTTTACCAAGACACTATCAGGTAAATTGTTTACAGCTCAATTTAATTCTTGATAAATGTTGCCAATATGCTAAAAGTGATTGGAGTTCTAAAGATACAAGCAATACAAACACAGGAATAGTTTATCAAAAAATTATTCTATATCAATTAATCTAAATAGATGGAGGGGAGTATCTATGAAATTATTTAAAGTATTAGCAATTTGTATTACAGTTCTTGCTATGTCGGCATTTGCCATGGCAGGTACACTTGAAGATGTAAAAGCCAAAGGATTTATTCAGGCTGGAGTCAATGGTAGTCTTTTTGGTTTTGGTAAAGCTGATGATAAAGGCGTATGGAAAGGACTTGATGTTGATGCTGCCAGGGCACTTTCTGCTGCTATTTTTGGCGATCCTGACAAATTAAAATACACTCCTTTGACAGCCAAAACAAGATTTACAGCTTTGCAGTCAGGAGAAATTGATGTTCTTTTCAGAAATTGCACCCAGACATTAAGCCGTGACACAGCTCTTGGCCTTGATTTTTGCCAGGTAAATTATTATGACGGTCAGGGATTCCTTATTCCCAAAAAACTGGGTGTAAAAAGTGCTAAAGAACTTGATGGCGCAACAGTTTGTGTTCTTCCCGGAACCACCACAGAATTGAATGTTGCTGATTATTTCAGAGCAAATGGGATGAAAATGAATCCAGTTGTTATTGAAAATACAGCCGAACTTGCCAAAGCTTTTTTTGCAGGTCGTTGCGACGTTTTAACTTCAGATGCTTCACAACTTGCCGGAACCCGCGCAGTTGCACCAAACCCTGGTGATTACATGATCCTTCCCGACATAATCTCAAAAGAACCATTGGCACCTGCTGTAAGACACGGAGATAACCAGTGGAAAGATATTGTCAATTATTCTGTATTAGCTACAATAAATGCTGAAGAACTTGGAATTACATCTAAAAATGTCGATGCAATGCTGAAAAGCAATGACCCGAGAATCAAAAGATTTTTAGGCGTTACAAAAGGTATTGGAAAGGCCCTTGGCCTTGATGAAAATTTCGCTTACAACATCATTAAAATGGTAGGAAATTACGGCGAAATATTTGAAAGAAATGTTGGTGTTAATACTCAGCTTGGTATCGAAAGAGGGCTTAATGCACTTTGGACTAATGGCGGTTTAATGTATTCTCCCCCATTCAAATAAGCCATAACCCTTACATTAATTATGGTGCAATGAAAATTGCACCATAATTTTATATTTAAGAGCATTTTTAAAGTATAATGAAGAAAGCTGATAAAAATAATAATTCTGAAGCCATATCGTTCTGGTATGATCCTGATAAACGGTCTCTGGTTTATCAGATTGGAGCGACTTTTTTATTTGCTTTTGTCGCATGGTATCTGGTTTCCAACACAATGACGAACCTGGAGAGGCAATCAATTGCGACGGGATTTGGATTCTTAAATAATGAAGCGGCTTTTGAAATCGGTGAATCTCTAATTGAATATTCTGCAGCAGACAGGTATATGAAAGCCCTTTATGTAGGCTTTTTAAATACCATGCTGGTATCTTTTATTGGTGTCATCCTGACAGTTATTCTCGGAACATTTCTTGGGATTGCTAGATTATCAAAAAACTGGTTAATTAATAAGTGTGCCGCAGGATATATTGAACTATTTCAGGATATTCCGGTTTTATTACAACTTTTTTTCTGGTATGCTTTCTTTTATGAAATGCTGCCTTCCCCAAGAGATGCTTTAAGTCCATTTAAAGGTTTGTTTTTATGTAACAGAGGACTAATTTTTGGAATTCCACAAGCACATCCTGTGTATAAATATATGGCAATTGCCGTAATAATTGCAGTTGTTATAATTTTTTTCATAAAAAACTGGGCTAAAAAAAGACAGGATTTAACTGGTAAGCCTTTTCCGATTATTACGACTTCCATAATTTTATTCATTGGATTTCCCTTTGTATCCTGGTTAATCGGCGGAATGCCGATGGATATGAGCGTACCCGTATTAAAAGGTTTTAATTTCAAGGGCGGACTGGCCATAAGCCCGGAGTTTGCAGCGCTTCTTCTTGGGCTTGTCCTATATACTGCAGCTTTTGTTGCAGAGGTTGTTAGGGCCGGAATCCAGTCTGTGTCTAAAGGTCAGACAGAAGCTGCAATGGCCATAGGCTTAAAACCAGGACAGGTTTTAAACCTTATCATCCTGCCCCAGGCTTTAAGGGTTATCATTCCTCCTTTAACCAGCCAGATGCTCAATTTGACAAAAAACAGCTCTCTTGCAGTCGCTATTGGGTATCCGGATTTTGTTTCTGTTGCAGGCACTGCCATTAATCAGACAGGACAGGCAATTGAAGGCGTTATGTTAATTATGATTGTATATCTAGTATTCAGTTTATCAACATCAGCCTTTATGAATTGGTATAATAAAAGAATGGCAATAGTGGAAAGGTGACGATTGTAAAATAGAATTTATGGAACTGCATGCAGAAAATGAAAATAAAGTACTAATTAAACCGCCAATAACGAGTATTGGTGTTATAGGTTGGATAAAGGAGAATTTATTTTCCAATCCTTTTAATGCCATACTAACTATCATTATTGTCAGCATCTTGTGGTTTTCTGTTCTTCCTTTTTTAAAATGGACTTTAATTGACAGTTCCTGGCTTCCGGATTCTAACTGCAGGGAAACAGGCGGTGCGTGCTGGTCAATCATTTCAAGTAATTATAAAATTATTCTTTTTGGATTTTATCCTCAGGATATCCTATGGCGCCCTGTAACAGCAATCTTTATGCTGGTATCATTATTGTTTATAAGTAGAAATAGAAACTATTGGAATGCATTTCTCGGATATTCCTGGCTGATTTCATTAGTGGTTATGGGGTTATTATTAAAAGGTGGGATTTTTGGCCTCGAACCTGTTGATATTGAAAAATGGGGCGGCATAATCCTTACATTGCTTTTATCTGTTTTTGGTTTAACAGCTGCTTATCCTCTTGGTGTTATTCTGGCCCTTGGGCGGCAGTCAAAAATGCCTGTTATTAAAACATTCTGTATTTTTTATATTGAACTGATACGTGGGGTTCCTTTAATAAGCTTATTATTTATGTCTTCTGTGGTTTTCCCATTATTCCTGCCCGAAGGAGTTTCAATAAACGGTATCTTAAGAGCCCAGGTTGCAATCATCCTGTTTACGGCAGCATATATTGCAGAGGTTGTCAGAGGCGGGTTACAAGGGATGAATAAAGGCCAGTTCGAAGCTGCTGATTCCATTGGATTAAATTATATACAAACCATGAGACTGATTATTCTTCCCCAGGCATTAAAAATTGTTATCCCTCCTTCTGTAAGCGTTTTAATCTCTGCCTTTAAAGATACATCCCTTGTTGTTATCATCGGATTATATGATTTATTAAAAACAACACAGACAACATTGTCAGAACCAAAATGGATGGGTTTTTCAGCGGAAGCATATATATTTATAGCCTTAATTTATTTTGTATGCTGCTTTTTTATGTCTACCTATAGTAGAAAGCTGGAAAATGAGCTTAATACGGATTTAGAATAATTATTATTAACAACTTTATTTATAAAGCGAATATTTATGAACAAAGAAAAAACTCAAAAAATTGAGATCTCGGGCGAAGATACTGTCATTGAAATTCTCAATATGAATAAATGGTTTGGTGATTTCCATGTTTTAAAAAATATTAATCTTAATGTTAAAAAAAAAGAGCGTATTGTTGTGTGCGGTCCATCCGGATCTGGAAAATCAACACTTATAAGATGTATAAACAGGCTTGAAGAGCACCAGAAAGGAAAAATAATCGTTGATGGTATTGAACTTACCAAAGACCTTAAAAATATTGAAAAAGTAAGATCTGAAGTTGGAATGGTTTTTCAGCATTTCAATCTGTTTCCCCACCTTACAATTGTTGAGAATTTGACAATTGGTCCTATATGGGTGAGAAAAACACCCAAAAAAGAAGCTGAAGAAATAGCAATGTATTATCTTGAAAAAGTTCAGATTGCAGAGCAGGCAGCAAAATTCCCAGGACAATTATCAGGAGGCCAGCAGCAGCGGGTGGCAATTGCACGAAGCTTGTGCATGAAACCCAATATTATGCTGTTTGATGAAGCGACTTCAGCCCTTGATCCTGAAATGGTAAAAGAGGTTCTTGATGTTATGATA
Organism: Desulfobacula sp.; assembly: GCA_018702715.1. GTDB lineage: Bacteria > Desulfobacterota > Desulfobacteria > Desulfobacterales > Desulfobacteraceae > Desulfobacula. The sequence goes on from JABIYQ010000501.1 coordinate 6,504, forward strand.
AGCCTGGCACAGGATGGAATGACCATGGTTGTTGTAACCCATGAGATGGGGTTTGCAAAAAGTGTTGCTCACAGGGTTCTTTTTATGGATGAAGGAGAAATTATTGAAGAAAATGAACCTGAAGAATTTTTCAATAATCCTCAGAATGACAGAACCAAAATGTTTCTAAGCCAAATTCTTCATTAGTATTTTTTTTTATAGATGTGATTCTCATATTGGAAAGCGGGATTTTAAACTAATCCCGCTTTTTTTGTATGTCCTAAGTCTCTTATTTGGAGGATCATTCAATGATGAGCGTTTTAAAAGGAGACCTGATTCAATTTGCCCTGACCGGAAGGTTTGATGTCATTATCCATGGTTGCAACTGCTTTTGCACCATGGGCGCAGGTATAGCAAAGTTGATCAAAGACAACTTTGATGAGGCTTATCAAGCCGATTTAGCGACCCAAATAGGAGACAGGGGAAAACTTGGCTCATATTCTTCGGCACGCATTAAAAAAAATGGCAATATTTTCACAATTGTTAACGGATATACTCAATATGATTTTTCCGGACAAGGACCACTGGTTGATTATGGAGCCATCCAAAAACTCTTTTCCATGATAAAAAAAGATTTTTCAAATCAAAGGATCGGATATCCAAAAATTGGTGCTGGCCTTGCAAAAGGTGACTGGGAAGTGATATCTGATATTATTAACAAAGAACTTGATGGTGAGGACCATGCTTTAGTAAAACTTGTTAAAGTTTAATAGGCGGGGTCAGGCTTGCATAGTTGCGTTTA
>JABIYQ010000505.1 GCA_018702715.1 Desulfobacula sp.
GCATGGTGGCCATATCCGGTCAAATTATACCAGACCCTTTTGCAATCCCCATGATTGAAAATGATATATTCTCAATTGCCCCGGTTTTTTTTACAATTTTCCGATGGATATCTGTTGTAAGAATGGCATCGTCAATTCCTTTCTCCCCTGTAAAACAATTGGCATTGCCACTGTTCACAAGAACAGCCTGACAAAAGCCTTTTTTAATTTTTTCTTTTCCCAGCAGCACGGGTGCTGCCATCACCTTGTTTCTTGTAAATAAAGCCGCTGCAGCCGCCGGCTTCTCACAATATATAAGTCCCAGATCTTTTCCACCATTTTTTTTAATCCCGGCACAAATGCCGGCAAATTTAAAGCCTTTCATTAAATTTACTCCTTAAAAATAATTTGAAAAAGTATTATACTTTGCCCTTTGATTTGTGTAAATGATTTAACTCAAAGTAAGCAGGACAGATGCTTTTTGTCCAGTTTAAGAAATGTCGGTTCATAAAATCCGGTCATTAACAAGAAAAGACTGGTATTTAAATGGGTTAGATAGGTCTCTGAAAATTGACCCTGCCTGTCCCATATATTTATGGGACAGGTCTTTTTCTGCCTCTAAAACAACAGATCCCAGCTCCTTGCTTCACCTTATGGAATCAAACTTTGCCGGTAATTTATGCACTCTTTCAAGGGGTGTTTTGCCTACCGACAAATACGCTGGGTTTTTTCCCATATCCAGGAGGATCATGTTTTAGCAAAATCTTTGATTGTTTTAATCTCCCAGACACTATAAGCCGGTGTTTCATAGGGGTGAACTTCCACTAACTTACTTAAGACGGGATTTAAGTAACCATCCTGAATAACCATTTCAACTCTGAATTCCCGCACCTGTTCGACCTTGTTTTTATCTCCAATAAAAGGCCTGCTGCCATCTAGTGGCCTGAATTGACCGACACCTTCAGTCTCCCATGAACATGAAGCATAATTACCTAATTTTCCAGCACCTTTTTCAAAAAGAGCTGTTTTAACCTTCTCAAGATGTGATTCAGGAACATAAAAACATAATTGATACATGGTTAATCCTTCAAAATTTAATTCGGATTGAAAATCCATGCTGTGCAAGGGCAGCATGGCCAAATTGATATACTTCCGGATACCATATAAATTTGAAAAGAGAAATCAAATAAAACAAATTTTCTGTTACCTTCAATACACTGGTACGCATAATACAGAGTTTGGGTCCGAGGTGATTTGCCAGGGAGGTTGGGTGTGGGTTGCAGGGAATCGTTGATTGCTGTTCTGTACAGGTTCTTAATGAAGCGGAACGTTTAGAACGGCAAGTGTCTGAGAGCAACGAGTTTTGCCGTTTAGTGCAGCGCAATTTAGAACCTGTAAGAACAGTTCAATCGGATGAGTCGCAATCCACCCCAACCGGATTCAAGAGGAACCATTCTTGTGGTAATCTTAAGTTGACATAAGGGCTTAAAAAGTATAATTGTATATGCAATCGCAACTTTTTTTGAGGTAAAAATGGAAAATAATGAAAATTTCTTAGAAAGCTGTCTGTTTTTTAATACCAATGCCCTGTCCAGGTATTTGTTAAAACTTGCTGAAAAAGAATTTGCTTCCTTAAATCTCTCCCCTGCCCATGCATCATTAATGCTGTTGGTGTATGATACACCCGGGATCAGTCCAAAAGAATTAAGTCATCGCCTTAATCTTACTCCTTCAACCATTACACGCTTTGTAGATGCCCTGGTAAAAAAAGGATTTGTCAATCGCAAGTCCAAAGGCAAGGCAGCATTTATCTCACCCACTGCAAAGGGTCTTGAATTAAAAAGCCCTGTTGCTCTTTCCTATAAAAACTTATATTTAAAATATACAAAAATTCTTGGGACTGATTCAGCCAATAAATTATCCTTTACCATTCTCAACGCCAATAAAAAACTATCCCAATTTATCGTTGATGATGAAAAAAAATTTTAAAATTATTATTGAATATGATGGTACGAACTTTTTTGGGTGGCAAAAACAACCAGATACAAAAACAGTTCAAGGTGAAATCGAAAAAACTTTAAGTCTGATTCTGAACCAGGAGATCAAGATTAATGGATCCGGGCGAACCGATTCCGGTGTTCATGCCGTGGGCCAGGCGGCAAATTTCCATGCGGATACAGATATTCTGCCAAAAAAACTTAAAGCGGCTCTGAACAGCCTGATAAAAGTCCCTATAGTGATAAGGGATTGCCATCTTGTAGAAGATAGCTTTCATGCTCGTTATAATGCTGTTTCCAAAGAGTACAACTATTTTATTTTAAACAGGAAAGACCCTTGTGCCATACAAAGATTGTATCAATGGCATATCCGATCTCCATTGGATATTTCATCAATGACACAATGCTGCCATGCCATTACAGGAGTTTTTGATTTTAAGTCTTTTGAAAATACAGGAAGTCCACGTTCTTCAACAATTCGAGAAGTTTTTTTTGCCAATATTAATCAATTGGATAATCAACAGATTGTATTTAAAATTTGTGCCAAAGGATTTTTAAGATATATGGTACGAAATCTTATTGGAACCATTGTCCTTGCAGGGTTGCATAAAATCTCTTTAGTTGAGTTTATAAAAATACGAGATGCAAAAGATAGGACTATGGCCGGTCAGACAGCCCCGCCCCAGGGTTTGGTTTTAAAAAAAGTTAATTATTCGTGATCTTTTATTTTTTTGATATACTCATTGTAATGTGAGATTATATCCCGTCTGTAAATCAAACCCAAAAGCTTGCCAGTACCCTCTTCATCCATAACCGGTAATGCATCAATATTTTTTTGCGTTAATTTTAAAAGGACTGTGTTCAAATCCTCAGAAGGTGTTGTGTATATCAAATCAGACACCATGATATCTTTCATAACAACCAATTGTTCTATATGGGCGGTAAAAATAACTTCTCTAATATCGTTGGAGGAAAAAATGCCTGAAAACTCACCTTTTCTGCTAAGAACAGGAAAATAATGTTGTTTTGTGCTTGAAAATATTTTTTTAAATTCATTGAAAGGCATGTCTTCATTCACACATCTGACCTCTTTGATCAATTGCTTTAAATTTTCGACTTTTATCGTTTGAAGAATATCCATCATAAATTCACCGGCATGGGCTGGAGAATCAATCCTTGATTTGACCTGATTTTCAAAAATCGTCCATCGCTGGCACAATAAATAACAGATGGAGCATACCATAAGGCTGGGTAACAATAAGTGATAAGAATTGGTCATCTCACTGATAAAAATAATCGTTGAGATGGGTGTGTTGGATGCAGCGGCAAAAAAACCTGCCATACCCACTATAACAAATGATCCCGGGCTGGTAACAACAGAAGGGATGAGCATGTAAAAAATTTTTCCAACTGCTCCCCCCATGGCTCCTCCTATGACAATGGATGGACCGAATACTCCCCCGCTACCACCAGACCCAATGGAAAACGATGTGGTGAATATTTTTCCCAGGGCCAATGCGATCAAAGTTGGAATGGCCACCTGGTTGAAGATTGCCTGCTGAGCAATTCCATAACCAAATGCAAGGGTATATGGAAGGAAAAAACCAATAATACCGGTAATCAAACCCCCTATAGCCGGTTTAAAATGGTTGGGGATTGATAATTTTTTAAAAAGATCAATAACCCCATAAAATACTTTAATGTAAAGAATAGCGGTGAGCACAAGCACACCGGCAAGGACCAGGTATGGTCCAAGCTCCAATGGATTTTGAAATTTAAAATTTGGAGAATCAAATAAAGAGCCCCATCCAAAAACAAGGCAAAAAGTACAATAAGCTACAACAGAGGAAATACCAGCCGGAATAATGACTTCTGATTCAAAGTCAGGGTCGCGATATAGAACTTCGGCGGCAAAAAGCGCTCCGGCCAGAGGAGCCCGAAATATTGACCCGACCCCGGCACCAATACCCGCTGCCATCATAATTCTTCTTTCTCTTTCTGAAAGATTGAATTTGCTTGCCAGAAAAGATCCAAAGCCGGCGCCGATTTGTGCAATGGGCCCTTCCCTGCCACCTGATCCTCCAGTTGTGAGCGTAATAGCAGAGGCAATTGTTTTGATGAAAGGTATTCTGCCCCTTATCAACCCTCCCTTATGGTGGTAAGCATCAATAGCAGCATCTGTTCCATGACCTTCAGCTTCAGGGGCAAATGTATAAACGATCCACCCGCTTACAAGACCACCCAAAGCAGGAAGGATTAAAAGCATCCATTTGTTAAAAGGTGTCTGGGAGTGTGGTAAAAGAAGATGTTCTCCTGCCGGGGATGCAGGTCTGTATCCTGCCATGAGATCCAGGAAATAATGCATGCCCAGCCCGCATAAATAATGGAAAACAATGGCGCCGCAACCGGCAATAAGTCCGATTAAAACAAAATAAAAAAGCCATCTCCCAGCTATTGCAATATCCCGCGAACCAACATTTTCTCTGAAACCCATGAAAATCAACCTTTTTTTAGGTCAGCAATTCCGCTTAATATAATATCAAATAATGTTTCAACATCATTTTCTTCAAGACAGGAAAAGGCAACCCGGATATTTTTTGACCCGATGGAAATCAACCCGGTTCCATAATTATCCAGGAGGTGAACCCTTAATTGTTCTGCATCTACATCCTTAAGCCGGATACACATGAAATAGCCTGAGTTAAATGGATAAATATCAAAGGCATTCTTGAATTTCGGATTTTTTAAGACTGTTTTTATTTTTAAAGCCCGTTTTTTCAGAAGTTTAAATTTTTCTAGTTTATACAGCTCATAATTCTTATCTTCCATGGATTTTAAAATAATGGTCTGGCTTAAATGGGATGCATTGGAAATATTTCCTCTGATACATCCAGCGGTTTTCTTTTCCAAAGCTTCAAGAACAGTGTTGTTATCGGTCCAAACACCATATGTAAGAAAACCGGTTCTCAGACCCCATGCATAGTCTTCTTTTGTCGCACCATCCAGTTTTACAGCCACAAGACGTTTATGTACTCCGGCCAATAGGGAGAATATGGATTCTTTGTGGGTTCCCGCCTCAAAGCACAATCCAAAATAAGCGTCGTCACAGGCTGCAACCACATTGGTTCCCTGCTGGGCAATATCAATGAGAATTTTTGCAACCCTTTGTGCTTCGGCTACACTCAAAGAATAACCGCTAGGATTATGGGGGAAATTTAAAATACTAATAATTTTATCATTTTTTTTTGCCAGACCCCGAACCGTCTGTTCAAAAGAATCAATATTAAACTGAGTCAACTTATCATCATAGGTCTTAAAATGTACGATGCGGGCATTATTTCTGACACAAAAAGTCATATTATAATTTCCCCACATCATATCAGGCAGAACAATCACATCATCAGGATCAACCCACATATCGGAAAATATGCTGACCCCATGGGTGATACCAGATGTCACAATAGGAAGGCTGATTTTTTTATTTTTCAAAGATGGATTTTTTTTATAAATTTCAGCTTTCCATTTGTTGCGCAAGGCCGGAATGCCAAAAGAAGGGGCATAGGTCAAATAATCATCAGGTGCAATATCTTTAATATACTTTGTAACAGAAGAAAGGCTCAATACTTTGTTCCCTTCTTTGGCAATACCTATGGTTGCATTAATTTTATCTGCTTTTTGTTTGGCTTCAGCACTCTGGCTAAGGATGCCTTTGGGGAAAAAAAGTGCTTTTCCCATATTTGAAAGCATTTCAAAAATGTGGGGGTTGGATCCATTAATAATATTGTTTAATTCTTGTGCAATTGGATTCATAAATCACTCTTTTAAAATTGATACTAGACAAAATTTAAACCTAAAAAAACTCTGTGGCTTTATTAAGATAGAAACCACAGAGTTTAAAAAAAACTTAAAGTATAAAGGTTATCTTCTCTTGGATGCCTTAATTGGATTGACCTTTTGTTTTTTTGAAGTGTCAACGGTTTTGACATGGGTTGCGAAATTACAGATTCCATTTTTCCATTTTAATGAAGGATCAGGTGCAGCAGTGCAATAACTACCTGTTTCAAAGTCTGAAGCTCGTGAACATCCCTTGCATTCATCAATTATGGTAAGACATGCTCCTTCATTGTAGCTGCAGCCTTTTTTTGTCATGAATACGCAGTCATCACCTTCCCTAATAGTTGTACAAATCATAATAATAATCCTGTAAATTAATCCTGTTGTTTAAAGTTATAGAAAAAAAGAAACACATTGTTTTCTTTATCATCTTATTTTTTATTATTTTGCTATAAACGCTTTTAAATATCACAATTTTTAAAAAGTGTCAAGATTTGAGTTTTTTACAAACCATAATTTTTTTATATAAAAAATAGCTTGAGTATTGTATATAAAAGCAATTATGCAAATTTTACAACCTATAAAAATGAGATAATATTTCATCATGATAATTGAAAAAGCAAAAGAAGCATTAAAAATAGAAGCCGACAGTATTTTGCAATTAACCGATAAAGTCGGTGTGTCTTTTGAAATGCTTGTTAATGCAATATGCAGTTCCAGGGGGCGTGTTATTATTTCCGGTATAGGAAAATCAGGTCTGATTGGTAAAAAAATAGTTGCAACTCTGGTCAGCACTGGAACGAATTCAATGTTTTTACATCCGGTTGAAGCACTTCATGGGGATCTGGGAATGGTAAGCAAAGAGGATGTTTTTATTGCTATTTCCAACAGTGGTGAGACCAATGAGCTTAACCAATTGCTCCCAGTGATCAAAAATATCGGATGCCGGGTTGCAGGATTTACAGGGAATCTTGACTCCACCATGGCTAAATCATGCGATATGGTGATTGATACAGGTGTTGAAAAAGAAGCCTGTCCATTTAATATGGCTCCGACTTCCAGTACAACTGCCCAGCTTGCCATGGGGGATGCCTTGGCCGTTGTTTTGATTACCAAAAAGAAATTTGGAAAGAGCGATTTCATGAAATCCCATCCAGGAGGAATGTTAGGACAACGCCTTTCATCCAGGGTTGGTGAAATCATGTTTGAAGCGTCCACTGCACCATGGGTTTTGACAGGATCTTTAATGGGTCTTGCTATTGAACAAATGGATCGGTTTAAAATAGGTGCAGTATTTGTCCTGGATAAAGAAAAAAAACTAAAAGGGATTATCACGGATGGGGATATAAGACATTGTATGGCCGGTAATTGTATAGATTTAAAAACGCAAACTGTAGACAGAGTAATGAGTTCAAATCCCCATGCATTAAGTGCCGGGTCTTTTTTGTATGAAGCCTTAAATCTAATGGAGAAATATCAGATTACAGTGCTTCCCATTATTAATAAAGATAATCTCCTTGACGGAGTTTTACATTTACATGATATTCTTGGAAAAGGATCTTTTCAATTTAATGGTGAAGCCAATGAATAATTTTGCTTTCAGCACAGATATCCCCACCCTTGGTAAGGCAAAGATTACCTCTCCGCTTAATCGTTACACAAAATCAGGAAAATCAGTCAAAAGGTTTGTTTCAGATGAGACAAAAATAATTGTTGATGTTCAAACAGATCATTTAGGAACAACTCAGAATAAAGTTATCAGTTTTGAAAAGGCAGGTCCCAGGGAAAAAATATACTTTGATCCAAGCAAACTGAAATGTGTTATTGCAACCTGTGGCGGATTGTGCCCGGGATTAAATGATGTTATCCGGTCCATTGTATTGGAACTCCATCACATTTATAATGTTAAAGCAATTTATGGCATCAGACACGGGCTTCAAGGATTTATACCTGATTTTGAACATGAAGTAATGAATTTAAATCCTGATTCTGTTTATGGAATTCAAAATACGGGCGGGTCCATCTTAGGTTCTTCAAGGGGAACCCAGGATATCGGTATGATCGTTGATTGTTTAGAAAGGATGAGCACCGGCATTCTGTTTCTGGTAGGTGGGGACGGAACGTTAAAGGCATCAAAAAAAATAGCTGAAGAAATTGAACATAGAAATTTAAAGATATCGATTATCGCCATTCCAAAAACCATTGATAATGATATTTATCTAGTATCCCGTTCATTTGGTTTTGATACTGCGGTTGATGTTGCAACACTTGCCATCAAAGGGGCTCATAATGAAGCAGTTGCATATCCTAATGGAATAGGATTGATAAAGCTTATGGGCAGACATTCCGGATTCCTGGCCTCTACTGCCGCTCTGGCTCAACAGGATGCCAATTTTGTTCTTGTTCCTGAGGTTAATTTTTCCCTCTATGGAAAGACTGGATTTTTACAGGCCCTTGAAAATAGAATTATCCATAGAAAACATGCTGTTATTATTGTGGCCGAGGGCGCTGGTCAAGATTTGTTTGGTGATCAACAAAAAGAATTTGACCCGTCAAGAAATATTGTTCTCCAGGATGTTGGTCTTTTTCTTAAAGATAAAATTTTAAACTGGTTTAGTGCAAAAAATATTCCAATTTCATTGAAGTATATTGATCCAAGCTATATTATCAGAAGTCTTCCTGCCAATGCCAATGATAGTGTGTTTTGCGGTTTCCTCGGTCGAGATGCCGTCCACGCAGGAATGGCAGGAAAAACGAAATTATTGGTCAGTTTCTGGAACAATCAGTACGTCCATATTCCCATGGATGCTTCGGCAGGAAAGAGGAAAAATATGGATCCCCAGGGAAGGCTTTGGCAGTCTGTACTGGAGGCAACAGGTCAGGATGCATTTTTCACCGATTGATTTCAACAAATTTTCCTTTTTTAATTGTTATAAGGAAAAGATTTCTGTGAGCAGTACCATCCTTATCAAAAAAGGTGTCGCCGGTGGCGCCTTTGAAAATGCGCGAAGCCTTAAGGGCATCCTTTAAGCTTTGTCTGGAATCAATAGTTTCATCCATGGCAGTTAAAAAAAGAATGGAACTGGTATCAAAGGATATGGCTTCTAAAAATTTAGGTTTTTTATTAAACACGGCCTGAAATTTTTTTGTGAATTCTAAGGTAGCCAAATTTTGACTGTTGTCAAAAAATCCATCAGCAATGACTGCCCGTTTATTATATCCTTTTACATCTTTTAAAAGCTTTTTATTATGCCACAAATTTGTTCCGACAAGATACATGCCCCTGGCATCATAATAGGCAAGCTGTGGTAGAATCATGTCCAAATTTGAAGGAGAATCGGGAATAAACAAAGCTTCAAAATCAATTTCAATTTTTTCTTGCTCTTCTTTATCCCGGGTATCTGCCCGGGCATCTGTGTGTGTTAAATCAATATCGGTCTGATCTTTGTCCAATTCGGTTTCAGGTTCAACACTCTTTGGTTTTAAAAAATCAGGAATCGGGAAAAATTGTCCGGTAAGTTTTTGAATCGGGTCTGCAAAATCTGTTTTCTTGCCGTCATAGGGTTCAACGCCGACAATTTCTCCTCCATGTTCATCCACGACGTCCCAGAAAAGTTCCATATATTTTTTACCATATTTTTCATTAGGATAAAGAATGGCTACCTTTTTTATCCCCAGATTTAAAAATAAATAGTCACCCAGTGCTTTAACCTGCATTTCAGGTGTAATAAAATTTGAAAATAAATAATCTCCCTTTAAAGGAAAATCACTTTTTTGAGTCAAAGCAATTATTGGGATTTGAAATTTTTCTGCTTCCTGAGCAGCTTGATTGACCATCAAAAGCGGCCCAATTATTGCCGCAACATTTTGGTGATATAATTGTTGGATAGCGTCAATGGTTATATCCGGGTTTGCCTGGGTATCTTTTATGATAAGCTGGAATTGCTTATCATATTTTTTTGATAATTCCTGTATGGCCAGCTGAATCCCAGTTAAGGCCCTTTGTCCAAAAATTGCGTATTTGCCTGTTAAAGGCAAGAGGCACCCAATTGTATAGCGATTAAAAACTGATTTTTTGAGGTCATTGAGAAGATCGGCAGCATCTGAATAATAGGGGTGGTCAGGATATTGGACTAAAAATGATTCAAGTATTTCTCTGGATTTAAGGTTGTTGTTTTCTGTGGCATAATTCAAACCAAGCCAATATAGTAATAATGATCTTGGAATATGAATATTTTTTATAACAATAAATTCCTGTATGATTTTTACAGGTGTTTTTGCAAGTACCCGTTCAATAGCTGAAATGAGCTTGAGTTTTTCTACCTCACTGGCTTTAGAAAGAGCCTGATTATATATTAATAAGGCATCCTGAAAATTTCCCTGTGAAGAAAATTTTTTGGCTTGAATAGATAAACTTTCTGAAATGGAAATCTTTGGACTGTCTGTTTCAATTTTTTCTTTTCCAGATTCAGGTGCCTCTTTTATCTCCTTGTCCTTTTCAATTGGCTTTTTTGCAGGCAGCATTGTACAGGCGGACAAAGAAAAGATTACAAATAAAACCATTATGTATTTATAGTGAAAAAAATTTAGATATTTAGACATCATGTATGCTGTTACTTATTTTGTAGGTTATTTTTATTGCAATCTTATTTAGTTAGTGTTTGAACGAAAACTCACCCATCTACTGCGTTGCTGCAAAACCCTGCCAAACTTTAAGAGTGGGCCTCATGTACTATAGTACACTCCGGGTTCAAGATTTTTTGCGCCTTGTATATGGGCAACTTTTTGCCCAAACACGGGGTTTTCGGTCAGGCACTAA
>JABIYQ010000244.1 GCA_018702715.1 Desulfobacula sp.
ATCTGAATGCCGGTATATAGGAAGAAAGGCCATGGCGGATAGTCTCAATAACCGTTCTTTTGTCTCAAATTATGGGACATTTTTGTTTCGGGATACAATATTAAATTTTGATCCAGAGCAGTTTCTTTAATTTTCTGGATTATTCAATTTCATAGGCAAGGCTGACCTGGGCCTGTATTCGACTTTCCCCCGGCTCCATGGGTGGTGCAATTGCCTCGGTTTTTGCCTGTATGCCGGCGGAACGAAGCATATTTGGCATAGGGCGTTTGCGCACGGGATATGAGCTTAAAGAAACAATTTGTTTTAACTTTACACCAGCGGCTTTGGCCAGCGTTTCAGCACGGAGTACAGCCTGCTCAGTGGCATGGGCAAGGGCTTTATTTTCCAGAAGCGTTCTATTTTTAATGTAAAATTTAATACTATGAATATTGTTGGCACCATTTTCCAGGGCTTTTGCTATAATTGTGGAAGCATGAATGGATAATTGATCCGGTTCAAAATTTTCAAGGATCACTGCAATACCATTGTGCACTTCATATCCCGTAATTTTAGGTGGCTTTGCTTTGTAATCTTTTTGAGGTGTTACACGAAAATCAATGGTCTTGATTGCAAGTCGTTCAATATTCAACAATTTGACAGCCAAAAGAACTTTATCTGTGATGTTCATGTTTGCCGAGTTAACCATTTTCAGGTCCCTTCCTTGTGTGACAACGGAAATGGAAATCCTGACAGAATCATTTGCACCAATCACCTCTGCAGTACCATCGGTAAGAATTAAATTGCGATCTGAAGCCGGCGCAAATTCGGCCAAAGCAATAAAGGGGTTGAGGAAAACACCAATCAATAGCGCCACAATAAATATTTTTTTCATTCTTGCCTCCCAAGGCTGGATTCTTGATTTGCAAATACCGCGATCAAGTTTCCAACTAAAAAATTTTCGTAATTATTCAGCTCTTACGCTTGAAGCCGCCCTGTCTGATGGATATTTGTTTCGATGCTAAACGCTTAACCTCCTGCAAATATCCATCAGACAGGGCTTTGGGGATAATTTTTTTAACGGGCTGAACAATTACAAATTATCTTATAATAATACTTTAATCGGCCTAAATCAAGTTCCTGGTACTCCTTATTCAATATTCGGATGTGAACTTTTGCCTCATATTTGTTTTACTTTATTGAAAATATTTTAGGCAAGATTTATCCGCCAGAGAGTCCATTGAAGCCATCATCAAAATCATTGATTTGGAAATGGGCAAAGTGCCTGAGTATTTGACGGTGGGTAAAACGCCCCTTGAAAGGGTACATAAACTACTGTCAAAGCTGCACTCCACTGAGGTTAGTAAGAATAGAAGCCCCATTGTCTCCCAAGAGGCCGAGGCATTGTTTAACAATTTTGTTAAACAGGTGAAGTCTACCTATAAAAATCGTCTGAAACCCTTGAAGTGTCAGTCTTTCCTGATGAATGATCTGACTTTATTAACCGACATTCCTTCCCTGAGATAAGGCCACGCCGTTGGCAAAGTAAAGGTTCTTCAATAGAACCTTAATCTGTCCTGTGGCTGGATCGTAGCTCATGAATCTACCGTGCGATTTAGAAGGGGTGTAAGCCGTCGAATCAATAGGGGCCGATTAGAGAAAGAAAATTATGATTAGAATTGCCAGAACTCCAACTATCGCGAGAATTATCTTTTTCATACCCCATTACCTTTTCATCTTCCATCTAACCTGCTAATTTTTTAATTCTATCGGAGATATTCCGAACAGTTATTTTTCTATTATCTATCCACCATTTGGCATCTGTTTTTTCCTGCCACTCCTGTAAAAATAAATTAAATGCCAGATCTGATGTTTCTTTTTCTTTATCATCATTAAATACAAGACTTTTTTTTAAAAAGCTTACTTTGTTGATTAGGTCAGCCCTGATTTTTTCTGCCCAGGAAACTCTTTTTGGAGTCCCAATGAGTTCAGAAAAGCCTATTTTGGCATGAGATTTTGCCAATTTGGATGTCTGTTTTTCGAAATACTCAGTTTTGCATGTTTTGCAATACCAGTCTTTTTTGTCCACAAGCCATAAATTTTTTTCATGGTTTTCAAATAGTTGAGTTGTAAATTTTTTATAGCAGGTCTTACATTTGACTTCATAATCGTAAATTTCTTTTGTCATTA
>JABIYQ010000508.1 GCA_018702715.1 Desulfobacula sp.
ATCTGAAATACCCTTGCATAATTATAAGACAGATTTTCCATGACAATTAAGACCCCCCCCTGTTTTAAATTCTGTATGATTTCCATTAAAAGAGATATACCGGAACGATCAATAGAGAAACTGTCATCCAGTGTCATGCATACCTCTTTGACATTTAGAAGGGATTCATCTTTAAATAGAACAGAAAATGCGTCTTTTGCTGATGAGGTAAATTTTCCTTTTATTGAAATGACAAGTCTGTGCTTATCCCTGCTTTCTGAAAATTCAAAGCATTGGTTTAAGGGCATCTTTCTTCTTTTTTCAGCCCGGGCAAGGGCTGAGTTCAACGCCAGTCTTTCAACCGGTTTGTTAATAAAATCAGATGCATTCAGATCAAGGGCCTCCACTGCTTTTTCCATATCTCCGTGACCGGTGATAATAATGACTTCTGATGGTTTTCCCGTTTTCCTGATTCGGCGCAGGACTTCCAGCCCGTCAATTCCCGGCATCTTGATATCCGTAAAAACGATCTCAGGAGAAATCTCATCGAACAGAGCCAGTCCTTTTACCCCGTCTTCTGCAATATAGACTTCATATCCATAAGCATTCAGGAAAAGCTTGAACATGGAAAGCGTTGGTTTTTCATCATCTATGACTAAAATTTTTATTTTCCTTTGATTCATACGACGTCATCCTTTCCGGTCCAGTGAGCCGGGAACATGATCCTGAAATGGGTTCCGCTTCCAGGTGTGCTTTTTACACTGATATTTCCATTATAATCCCTTACAATTCCCTGGATAATGGGGAGACCCAGTCCAAGCCCCTCACCCATCTCCTTTGTGGTATAAAAAGACTCAAAAATGCTGTCCATCTGATCTGACTCAATTCCGGCACCATTGTCAGATACGTCAATACAGACAGTTTTATGGTCAAAAAAAGATGAGATGGTGATCTTCCCTTTTTCGATGTCTTTCAGCAGTTCTATTCTTTCATTCACTGCATCCCTGGCATTGGTTACAAGATTGAAAATCACCTGTTCCATCCTATTATTATGGGCCAGAATCGATGGGATTGATTCATTCAGATCCAATATGAGATCAATGTTCTGAAGGGTAATCTGCCTTCCGATTATCTTATTTACCGATCGGATGCAATTATTGACATTGATCACTTCTCTTGCAAAATCCGCTTTCCTTGAGAACGTTTTAAGACGACCCACGATCTCAGCCGCGCGAGACACCTGGCTGCTGATCTGTGTTAACACCATCCTTCGGTCTACTTCTTCAATTTTTTTTTTTCTTTCATCCATCATGCAAAGGTATTCACTACCCATTTTAATGGCGTTCAAGGGCTGATTGATCTCGTGGGCAATCCCGGCAGACATTTTTTCAAGATTGGTCATTTTACTGGCCTGGATCAACTGGGAATCCTTTTCAACCAGCTCTGTGATATCTGTGGCCGCCACAATAATCACATCCTCATTCCTATATTCGGAAGGGCTTGAGTGGATATTGACAAACACTGACCCACCGTTTTTTTTATAAAATTTGACCTTTGAGCTGATGACCATGGTTTCGCTTTCAGAATATTCCGGTGTAATTTTTCCATCATCCAGGCTGCCAAGAGTGGAAAGGCTCATTCCAATCAATTCTTCCCTGTCATATCCGAACAGTTCCGTGGAATTGGGATTGGCATCCAGAATTTCAAAGGTCTTTTTGTTGACAACAAATATGGGATTCGGGCCGCTTTGAAACAAGGATCTGTATTTTCTCTGGGACTCCTTAAGTTTGTCAGTGGACTGTTTCAGCTGGGAGGTCATCTTGATGAATGAATTGGTCAGCTTGGCAATTTCATCATCTTTTGCACCTGCCTCGGAATTCTCTTTATCCAGATCATAATTAGACATAATATTGAAATTTCCCTTGGTGAGCTGGTCTGTGTAGCGGATCAGGGAAGACACCGGCTTTGTAATATGGAGGGCGAGCCTGTGACTTAAAAAGAAAAATATAACACTCACCATGGAGAGGAAACTTAAAAACACAAGTCTTAAATTGGAGATCAGTTTTTCGATATGCTGCTTTTCAAGACCAACCTGGACAGACCCGACAGTATAGATACCTTCTTCGACCGGAACCACCACATGGAATACAGAATCCCTGTCCACATCAATACTGGTGATGTGCTCTTTTGTATAATCCTGATTTTTCACAATTGTTTTTATATTCAGGGGAAATCCCTTTGTAAAGGTGTGGGCAAGAATATTTCCCTGGTTATCACTGATAATCAGATATTTTACAATATCCTTCCGGTTTCCAAGTTTTGCATCATATGCCAGTGCTGTCAGTTCAGCCCGGTTCTTTGTGAGGATATACACCCTGGAACTGTCAGCAATACTCTGGGCAATACCGATACCTCTTTTTTTCAATTCACTGGTCAATCCTGTAATTAAAAGCGACCGGGTAAACAAAGCGATCAGAATACTGACCAGAAGGATAAATCCCAGGCAGGAAACAAAGATTTTATTTTTGAGTGTTAATTTATTTATAATATTCATTTGATCAGCACCAGTTCACCCTGTTTAATCATGGTGTAATAGACTTCATCCAGCCCCTGGTAGTCATTTATCCCAAAAGACAAAGGGTTTTTTATTCCCAGATCATATTGATGGATGGATTCAATGGCAGTGATAAATTTCTCCCGGGTGATGTCCTGGCCGGCCCGTTTGAGGCCTTCTGTCAGAATCCTTGCATTCAGATACCCTTCAAGCCCCACAAAACTGGGCTTACTGTTGGGATAGTATGTGTTCAGCAATGTAATATATTCTTTTACCCCGGGTAACGACTCTTTTGTGCGGTCAAAATTAGGTGGCGGTACAACCTGGGTGACAATGACCCCTTCCCCATTTTTCCCGAGCCTTCTGGCAAGCTCTTTGGAACCGACAAAAGATACATTATGGAACAAGGGCGAAAAGTTACTTTCTTTGGCAAGATTAATAAATTTAGCACAGGAATCATAGGTCCCGATCATGACCACGGCCTGGGCTTCGGATTGAATAATTTTTTCAAGACCGGCCTCCACATCCAGGGTCCCCCTGACATAAGATCCCTTTGCCACCGGTATCAACCCATACTTTTTAAGCGCTATCTCAGTACCTCTGAGTCCGTCAAATCCATATTCGTCATATTGGTAAAAGACCGCCACCTTATCAAGGTTCCTTTTTTTTACGATCAGGTCAACTGCGGCCTGGGTTTCCTTGTAATAGGATGCCCGAATATTGATCAGGTACCGGTTGACAGGCTGGCGAAGGCGGTTTGCCCCTGTAAACATACCAACCAAAGGAATCCTGGCTTCACTGACCAGGGGAATAATTCTCACCGTGGTCGGTGTCCCCACGTAACAGAACAGGGCAAACACCTGGTTTTCAAGTATCAGCTTCTGTGTATTATAGAGACACTGAGTGGGGTTATACCGGTCATCCAGGGCAATCAGTTTAAGTTTTCTTTTATGGATTCCGCCTTTTTCATTGATGTGATGGATATAAGACATGGCTCCCTGAAGCATCTGGGTTCCCAGGTATCCTGCATGTCCCCCCAGGGCGAGGGATGACCCGATCAAAATCTCCTCTGTTTTGATTCCTGTCCGGTTTTCAGGCATTATATCTGACTGCTTGGGGGGTGTGCAGGCTCCCCCGTAAAACAATAAAAAAAACAAACAGAAAGAATAGATAAAACCCTTTAGAATCAGGATCATTATTTTATTTTCCCAATGCAGATTAAATTATCAAATTTGTCTGGTTCAAACAATAAAATAGGAGATAGTGAATGTCAATTTTTTTCCCTTTAGGCCCAAAACAAACATGAAATAAGTAATAAAAATTGATATTCGCGTCAACACTTGAAGTGCGAAATATTTTCATTCCACTGGTATAGAAAATCACACAACAAAAAAAAAGACGCTACATAATTGGAGATAGAGCAAATCTTGTTTAGCCCCCCAGAAAATTATTTCCAAAAATCCTCAATCGTAATTCAGTTTTATAAAATTCAATCTGTAAGAATCACATTCAAAGGAGAGCAGTTAAGAAAAAAAAAGTGAATATTTTTTTTCCGGGTTAATACAATCAGAAACTATTTCTCCAGTTTTTTTAGAAATTGCAATTATACGGGAGGCTTCTTCATGAGAAGGGCCTTCCTCTATGTCATGAACAAAAAAGCAATCTTTAAGTTCATCAGGATAATAAAAATCGTCCCAATTACCTGGGAGCTTATCTTTTATTACCAGTTTTTTTGCTTTTTCTTTTGCCTTTTTTACAAGATAAATCTCAAGGGCTACTCGACTCTGTTCTTTTGATATTTGATAATTGGAAATGATTTCACCTCAATATATGATTGATTATATTTTTAACCTTGTCATAGTTTCGGCACCTTGCTTGCAGATCTAACAAACCAGAACAAGTGCGTCAATAGGTAAAAACCCCTATTTTTAACCAGATTCGCTTTATTCCTTGAATTCTCTTCCCCCAAGTGTAATAAACTTAATAACAAACTCAGTTCCATATTCGCCATAATCTGAAATGGGAGATTCTCATGTACCTATCTGAAGAGAAACGAGCGGAAATCAGGAAATGTATTGAAAATCAAAAATCTAATTCAGAATTCAATTCAGGACAAAATAAAGAGAATCATATCAAAGGGTTTCATGTTACAGCAAGGGTTAGCAAAGTTTCCCAAATTTTATTTGATGCCAGGGATGGGAGAGAAGTGTTTACACCGTTTTAGAGGGTAAATTAATTAATACAATGAAAACAATCAACAGAACAGCAATAACCATCATCCCAAAACAACCATACATTGATTGGGCGAATAGCTTTGATGATGCAGAAAATTATGACACTCCACATGCGACAACAATTTTAATCCGAAATTATATTGTGTTATAGCTCATAATTTAATAATCTACATGGAATTCATTTTTGGTTTCTATGTTTCTCACACCTGTGGGGATGTGGATTAAATCGCAATATGATTTTTTTGGAGAAAATATAAACACAGGTTTAAATTATGGAAAAATATCTTAGTCCCACATATTATATTGACAGTGAACATCCGGCAGTGATTGAGTTTTCGAATAAAAATATCAAATCAGGTGAAAAAGAGATCCAAAAGGCAATTCAACTTTACTATGCCGTCCGGGACGGCATCCGATACAACCCCTATAGCATGGAGCCGTTCAAAGAATCCATGAAGGCAAGCGCTGTCCTGAACAGAGGAGATGGATACTGTGTGGCCAAGGCTGTGCTTCTGGCTGCCTGTGCCAGGAGTCAGAAGATTCCGGCACGACTTGGGTTTGCCGATGTTAAAAATCATCTGACCACAAAACGGCTGATGAGACTGATGGGAACGGATGTATATATTTACCACGGCTATACGGAGATGTTTTTAAACAATAAATGGGTAAAGGCAACCCCTGCATTCAATCTTACGCTGTGCACCAATTTTAATGTCAAGCCTCTGGAATTTGACGGAACAAAAGATTCTATCTTCCATCCCTTTGACCAATCCGGGAACAAACATATGGAATATGTAAAGGATCATGGAACATTCTCCGACCTTCCATGGGAAACAATCATGGCCGCGTCAAAGAAAAGCTATCCTGTATATTTTGAAGATCTTGAAAGACGGTCCAAGGATTTTTCAGCAGAAGCCTTAAAAGAGAATCAATAGGATTGCTTTGGGTTTTATCTTTGCCGGAATGCTGCTGACACTTCTTTGGTCAGTCTTAATACCATTTTGGCAGTATCAAGATCCAAAGAGCCCGTCCCGCA
>JABIYQ010000529.1 GCA_018702715.1 Desulfobacula sp.
AATATCATATCAATCTTTTCTTGACAAAAATCATGGTTTAAAGTAAATAAAACAAACTTTTTGCTGAGCGGGAATAACTCAGTGGTAGAGTGCGACCTTGCCAAGGTCGAAGTCGCGGGTTCAACTCCCGTTTCCCGCTCCATCTTTTCTTTTCCAATTAAAATTCCAAATTCTGTCCAATATTGTTTTTGATAGCCAATTGATAGATAGCAGATGCTGTGGTCAAATCAAACAAGGCCATCCCAACTGATTTAAAAAGAATAGTTTTGTTTTCAAAAATCTCATTTTTTTCCAATAATCCGGCAAATTCTTTTATCGAATCTTTTTCTATGACATGATCTTTTAAAGGGGTGGCAATATCACCTGACTCTTTTGTGGCAAACAGGGTATCCACAAAAACATTATCTGCTCTTTCAATAATAATACTGGGAAACTCCTGCATATCCGGTCGAAATGAACCGATTGAAATAAAAATTTTTCCAAGAATATCATCAGGGGTTGCTTCAAATAAGGGACTTTTGCTTGTTGTTGCAGCAATAATCACTTTGGAATTTACAACCAATTGTTTTGGGGTTTTGGCTGCCACATATTCAAGATCAGAAAATTCTTGTTTCAACGTATTTATCATGCCTGCTACAGCATCGTTGCTCAAATCATAGATATACAGGGTTTTAATTTCCCGGTTATACAGAAGATAACGTGCCTGGCTTAAGCCCTGCACTCCTGCCCCCAGGATACCGGCAGTCTGTATGGATTCAGTGGTCAAAAGTTTTACCCCCAACCCTCCCACGGCACCAGTTCTCTGGGCTGTGATTGCAGCACCATCCATGATGGCCAATGGTTGTCCTGAAGTATTATCAGAAAGGACCATAACTCCATTCACTGCCGGTTGCCCATGTTGCCGGGCTTCTGGAAAAACTGAAACTAATTTTGTTGCAAAAAATTTTTCTGAAAAACACGGCATTAATAATAAAGTGTTTTCACGGTCTTCCACATGCATTCTGTCAGGCATGTTATATAATTGGCTCAATACCAGTTGGTAAGCCTTTTCAACAGCCGTTTGAATAACCCCTTGATCAATTTTCCCAATTGCATATTTATTTAAAAATAACATGGCTACCTTTTCATTTGATAAGTTTTTTATATCCCCATACCACAGACTCAATAAAATCTGCAATTAAAACCAATAAAATCCGCTTTCACTTTATCTGCCGAATATGATAGAAATCAAGATCTAAAAATAATTATAAACTAAAAAGGGGAAGTCCGTGTCTAAAAAAGAAAAAGTATTATGTATTAAAAGGAATCTTTTACCCGCATCATGGGTACAAAACAAAACGATTGTGCCATTGGAATTGGATAAATTTGTTGAAAAGTGCTGTGATGCAGGGTTTGAATTTATAAACCGCCCGGATGCAGAAAAAGATGTTTCATATAAGCAGATCATTCCCTATATCATTCTACAAACCCTGGATTTTGAAAAAACAGCCATGTATAACAGGCAAGGTAGTGAAAAAAGGCTTCATGATCTTTGGTCTATCGGGATAGGCGGTCATATCAACCCCATTGACATGAAAACACAAACGAATTCTTTTTTAAAAATTCTGAACAGGGGCATGGAACGAGAACTTAATGAAGAACTTGAAAAAAGGCCCAAACAAGATATTCCCAGCTTTGTCGGCTTGATCAGCGAGGATGTAACCGATGTTGGCAAGGTTCACCTGGGTGCTGTTTTCAGGATATTGACAAATTCTCCTGAAAAATATCACCCCGGCAATGAATTATTCCAATTTACCTGGAAAAAAACAAAAAAGCTGGAACAATTAAATCTGGAATTATGGTCAAAGCTTGCTTTAAAACTCCTGTCCGGCAGATAAAGATTTTAAAGCTGTTCTTGAAACGATTGGACCTGATATATTAAAATATTAAGGTCGCAGGATCTCCATTCATCCTCGGATAACCCGGCTTTAGAACAAAGGTGATTTAAAAATATTTCAGGATCTTTTAGCTGTTCCCACACCTGGGGCAAAAAGGTTGCACTTTTATAGTGCTTTTTAAGCATCACCCCATCAATATTAGGTCTGAGCTTTGCAATTAAATCTTTTGCATCTGTGTAATCCAGATTTTGAGGGCAAGTTAAAATACTGACCTCTATTATGGTATCCTTTAACTCGTCGTGGGAAAGCGGGTTGAACCTTGAGTCATTAAA
>JABIYQ010000076.1 GCA_018702715.1 Desulfobacula sp.
AGAACCTGCCCGCTTATATCCGGATGAACCCGGATATGTGATGAATCCCTGTGATCAATCCACAATCCTGCTCAACTCTTTTAAGACCGGATCAAAGAGCTGGTTTATCTAACGCCTTATAGACAACGGAGAAGCCGATGAATACAACTAAAAGGCTGCTGATTTTGCCAAAACAATGCCTGGTTTAATCAGCAAAGCATTGAATATTACCTGTCAAAAGTAAAAGAATTAAATCCAAAGAAAATATATTAGAAGAAAAAACTCGCAACATAATAAACTGGCAACATAATTGGAGATCAAAAACATTATTGTATAGGTCCAGGAAACCATTTTTAAATTTGGATGAATATATATTATATCGTTTAATATGGAAGAATGGCGTTTGATAATGTTCTTGGTTCATAAAATATAATCTGACCATTCAACTTGAAAGCCCGTCAATATACCATATTTAGTATCCCCGAAACCTACAGATCCTTTGAAACAGCCTCATTTATAACCTTGTTTACTTCATCCCTGGTTGCAGGTTTCAACATCATATCCTGGTCTGCTGAGGGCCTGGCTCAGAAAAGTCCTGATTGCTTCTTCATCATCCATTAAAAGTATTTTTTCCATCTATCACCGCAAAAATCGCCCTTAATTATTCACTTTTTATATCCCCACTAAATCAACAGGTTCATTAATGCAGGGCAATCAGATTTTTTTTTAAGCGGCAAGACCATATTTGCAGTATTGATTGATGGCAGCGATGGTGGCACGCAATTTTTCCGGTGAAAAATTATAATCCAGGTTACACAGATAGATCGCACGCCGCTTCAGATCATTGCCAGCCAAGAGATATTCTTTGATCCGGACCTGGATTTCCGGAATGGATGCCGATGTCAGAAATTCAGCACCCACCCCCAGAATAAGGGGCAATTTTCGCTTTTCAGCATAGGCGGTGACCCGGTCTATCCCGATTTTGTTCAAGTCCGGGTCCTGAACCTCCAAGATCCCGGAGCCCACTGCGAGTTTCTTGGCCCAATAGCCTTCCAGATTTTTGGATTTGGAATCCCCAACCCAGTTCCGGGTGGTCAGGATGGTGCCCCGGCACATCTCTTTCAAGCGGACAATATAGGGCACACTGAACTCCATGATCATTTCCTCGGAGAGCAGGGGGATGGAACACATGGCATCGGCGGCGCAAATGGACAAAAGGTCGGGCTGTTTCTTTATGACAAATTGCAGGTAGGGTCCTATAACCTCTTCGGTCAATACCCAGAGTATCCTGTGAACAAAGCCGGGATTCTGCATCATATTAATGGCAATGGACTGGAACCCGCATAATTGTACTGCCAAGCTCAGAGGGGCACAGCAGCCATGGCCCGTGGGCCTTCCGGTGAGTTCTTTAAAAACAGCCAGGCAGTCCACGGCCCCCTGCATGCGACCGTCGGTTTCAGGGTTCGGAATTTTTAATTGGGCAATATCCTTTTCATTTTGGATCAGGGGCTCCAGAGTCTTGGTGGGCGAAGAGGTATCCTTATACAGTATGGTGGCCCCAAGAGCTTCAGCTTCAATGTTATAGGTATCACAAAATCCTGCGATATCCGGGATATCAAGTCCGAATTCTTGCCCGACTTTCAGGGTTTCTCGGACATGTTTTTCAGGGTTAGTATAAAATTCTCTGCCTTTTAAACCCGACTGCCGCAGCACAAACTCATGCATCTGAGCAAGAACGGGAGGTCGGTCACACTGGCCAAGGACCAGTTTCTCCAGACGATCAAATCCTTCATCCAAATTAAATTCTACCATTTGTATGTTTCCTTATGCTTTTTGTACCAAACACAATTGGATTTTTTTATTATTATATCTGGCAATACCAGATAAGAGGCCAGGGCTAAAAGGCAATGGTCCAGCCCAATGCCGAAGATTTTAACCAACTAACTTGTCTTTCCGAGGTAGAAATAAGATTGCTCCTTTAAAAAATATTAAATACTTCCTTCTATGGCATGGTTCAACTCCATGCCGTGAACCAATAGATTTTGGCTAAAGCAAAGAATGTACCAGATGACTTTAGGTTTTTTGGTCCCCACTATTTCCAATTTTGTTTTTCACCAAATTACAAAATTATTGTGCTAACAGCTCCTGTCTTTCTTCCTCCTCTTTGCAATGGATACATTTCGTTGTAACAGGTCTTGCATCAAGTCGATTTATTGAAATATCTTCCGCACAGGACTCACAGATACCATAAGTATCATTTCCGATCCGGTTCAAAGCAGCCTGAATCTTCCTCACCAACCTGCTCTCTCTTGATCTTATCTTATACTTCAAGGCCTGATTTGACTCAATCGAAGCTCGATCAGTGAATTCAATCGCCTGAATGCTATCAGATACCGATTCAGACATGGCATGTATTGCATGGCGTGTAAGCTCATCAAACCGCTGATTCAAGACAATCCTAAAATATTCAACTTGGCTCTTGTTCATAGATCGCTCCTCAATAGAATTTGATTATTAATGTTAATAAAATTGCAATAGTGACTGGGACCATTTTTTTATGACGCCGACCTAAACTACCAACCTTCTTTGTCCGAATGTTTCCATTGGGATCGTTTGTTCAGTTTTTTTCGGCGTTGCTGCATTTCGATCCGGTCATCGTCGTTAAAGTTCTCATCATAAGACTCTTTGAATTTTAGGTTCTTATGCCGTGTCTCTTGAATTCTTTCTCTGTTCATTTTTCCCCCAAAAGGTTTGGGCTTGTACCGAATTAGCCTGTCTTGATCGCTTTTTGTTTTCTTGAAGCAGATACCGTACCACCTGTTGTTGTTTTGATAAAAAGAAAAATATATTATTAATACAGCATGTTGTTTTATTCTCCATTGTTTTGATCAATAAATTTTTCAGTATAAAAAATCCGATTTGTAAAATAACCGGTAGTTTTCATCCGAATTTATGGGGTTGTAATTTAAAATCGGCAATATCAAACCATTTATCTAAAGATTATTTTGTTTTCATTGGATTTTGCTCCAATATCAGCTATAAGGAGTAAGTTCAAATGGCTATTGTGGTAAAATTTTACCGATTAAAGGATAAATCAATATGTTAATCAGAGTGGTCTGTGCCATCAAAGAGCAAAAACTCCGGGTGGATCTTGAAAACAGATTATCCAATTTTGATGTGCAGTTAAAAATGTTCGGAAAAAATAAAACCCAGTGGCAGGAACTGGTGCGCAGCTGCGGGGATGTTTTTTTGGTGAGCAAATCCCTGGTTCCCCGGCCCATTGAATCCAGTGTGACCCTGCTCAACAACCTACCTGAAAAACCCACTACCATTATCCTTGATGACCGGGAGTCCTCTGAGGAACATGCAAATCTTCTGGCATCCGGGGCTGATGTCGTCTTGTATACAGGTATTTCCCAGGACAGTCTCATGGAAGCCATTGAAAGCACCCTGGAATCCAGACGGCAGTTTTATTTTACTGATCGCTTTGATCAACGGGGCAGAATCAAGCCCAGGCTGAATGATTTTATTTCAAACTCAGAAGATATGCAGCGGTTTCTTGAGGAGGTATATCAGATTGTTAACAGTGATTCCAGCCTGTTGCTTCTGGGAGAAACCGGTGTGGGCAAAGAACATCTGTCCAAGTCCATTCATACGGAAAGCCACAGGGCTCCAGGCCCTTTTATCCCCATCAATATGGCGGCCATCCCCGAGCAGCTCATGGAAAGTGAATTGTTCGGTCATGAACAAGGTGCCTTTACCGGTGCAGTCCGTTCCCGGAGAGGGGCTTTTGAGCTTGCCCATGGCGGCACTATTTTTTTGGATGAAATTGG
>JABIYQ010000510.1 GCA_018702715.1 Desulfobacula sp.
AAGCATAAACAACATTCATTACCAATAGAAAAAACGTGGTTGGCGACAACAGCGGAAAGGTTATCGTCCAGAATCGTTTTAAGGGGGAAGCCCCATCAATTGCAGCGGCTTCAATAAAAGGCTTGGGAATTGCCTGAAGACCCGCCAGAAAAAATAAGAAATTGTAGGAAATTTCCCGCCAGGCCGCTGTAATGATCACAAGGAACATCGCCTGCCCCCCATTCAGACTGTGGTTCCATTCATACCCATAGAGTTTCAAATAACTTGCAACAATCCCCACTGTTGGATTAAAAAGAAAATACCACAGTACACCCGCCACGGCAGGAGCCACTGCATAGGGCCATATGATCAGCGTTTTGTACGTTGTGGCGCCCTTAATAACACGATCGGCCATGGTCGCCAGGAGTAAAGAAACCGACATGGCAATGATGGCAACTGAAAGACTGAAAATCATGGTTACATAGATGGAATTAAGATAGGTTTCATCCGTAAAGATATAAACAAAATTTTCCAACCCCACAAAATTCCTTGAAAGCCCAAAGGCATCTTCCTGCAGGACAGATTGGTAAACTGCCTGGCCAGCCGGCCAGATAAAGAAAACAAGGGTGATGATGATTTGCGGTGCAATCAAAAAATAGGGCAGCAATTTTTGCTTAAAGATGACTCGCTTTTCCATGGGGAATCCTTTAGAAATATCGAGAAACGGCTGAACTTACCCATCAAATAAGGGCAAGTTCAGCCAAAGATCAATCATTGCTATTTATTCACCTTTTCAAATTTACGCAATAACTTGTTTCCTTCCTTAACTGCCTTGTCCAGGCCCTGTTGTGCTGTTTTCTTGCCGGAAAAAATAGCCTCTAATTCGTTGTACATGACACCGCGCATTTGAACAAAATTACCAAACCTTAACCCCTTGGAATTGCTTGTGGGTTTATTCAGCGTCATCTGTTTTAAGGCCGTTTCCATCCCGGGTTTTTTCTCATACACACCCTGCCCCTTTGTCAGATAGTATGCATCCGTTGTGATGGGCAGATATCCCGTGAATTGATGCCAGTCAGCCTGAACAGCAGGGGATGAGAGATAGGTAAAAAATGTGGCAACCCCTGTGTATGCCTCTAAAGAATGTCCTGCCATCACCCAGAGACTTGCACCGCCAATGATGGTGTTTTGAGGCGCACCCGATGCCTCGGGCCAATAGGGGAGCATACTTGTTCTGAACTCAAACTCGCATGTTTTCTTAAACCCTGCATAACCTGCTGAGGATTCAGTGTACATGGCAACTTCTCCGGAAGAAAACTTTGCATTCCCCAGGTTACGGCGTCCGCCATATACAAAAATCTTCTCCTTTTGCCAGTCAGCCAGTTGTTGAATATGTTTCACATGCAGGGGACTATTGAAAATAAATTCAGTGTCCAACCCGCCAAAACCGTTTTCTTTTGTACCGATTGGGATATTATGCCATGCGCTGAAGTTTTCCATGTGTATCCAGGATATCCAGGCAGTTGAGAAACCGGAATAGCCGACTTTAACCAGTTTTCTTGAATAGTCTTCCACCTCTTCCCAGGTTTTTGGCGGTTTGTCAGGATCAAGTCCTGCCTTTTTAAAGGCGTCCACATTATAGTAGAGTATCGGTGTAGAGCTGTTAAACGGCATGGACAGCATCTTTCCCTCACGCGTTGTGTAATAGCTGGTAACGGTAGACAGATAAACGTTTGGGTCAAAGGGCAGCCCTGATTCACCCATCACTTCATAAACAGGTTTGATAGCTCCCTTTGCAGACATCATACTGGCCGTTCCCACTTCAAACACCTGAAGGATATGGGGTGGATTTTTTGAACGGAATGCGGCAATCCCAGCCGTCATCGTGTCTGCATAGTTTCCCTTATATGTTGCAACCACTTTATATTTGTTCTGCAACTTGTTAAAATTTTCAGCTATGGCATTCACCTTTTCTCCAAGCCGTCCACCGTGTGCATGCCACCAGTTGATCTCAGTTACTGCCTGGGCAGTTGTCACTGAAAAACCAAGAACAAAAACAGCCATTATTAAAAACAATCCATACCTTTTCATTTTCCCCTCCCCTTACATTAAAGTTAAAAAATAAAACCACTCCCCTTGCACTACACCTGTTTGTTTAACGATAAACACATACAGATATTATTAAATTCAAACCTTAGGATCGCAAATTTTATAAATTGAACTAAATTGCTTGTCTTTTGGCCCACCTATTTCGTTGCATAAAAGGCTTGATACATTTAATTAATTTTGGTTTCCAAATGGTGACACTTACTTTTGGGAAGATCTATTTTATGACGGCTGCCGATTCTATTAGAGGTCTGGACCGAGTATTTTTTGTCGCTGAGAGAGAATTATAAACCATCTTTAGAAATCTTCCTGAAAAACCATCCCATATGTTTTCCAAAATATATGCCATTTTATAAAAATAATTTCCTTTAATTATCCATTATCTTATTTTCGATAAATGTCAAGCAGGTTATCTTTTTTTTAAAAAAATATAGTGACTCATTATTAAACAGAGCCAACGCATGAAAATTATATTTGGATTGTAATTGTTGGCAAAAAACCCGTTCAGGCAAGTTTGCCCCGACATTATTGCCGGATGCCGGAAAATATACCGCTGACACCGGATTGCTGGAAAATTCCGCTTATCTTCCCTGTGGCATAAACTTTACCGCTTCCAGTTATGGTCCCATTGACATCTCCATAAATGGCAAATGAAAAATTCCCGCTGGTATTGATGGTTGTTTAAACCACTTCTCCATTTTCCAGTAATAAGGATAAGGTTTCCACTGGAGCCTTTAACATGATTTATTCATAATTCATGCCAGTGCCAAATAATAAATTAGAAAGGCTCCAGCGGCTATTATGAAAATTTATGAAGATGTTTTAAAAAAGAAAGATGCAAGGGTTTCTTTACATTTTGTAAAAAAAATTGACATAAGCATGGAGAAATATTTTTAAAGGTCACTAATATTATCTCTCAGGAGTCAAATTCGAAGAATTACCTAACGCTTCTTTCACCAGTATGGGCTTTTAGGAAAAGATAAGCTTACCACATATGGTATGAACTGCTTTTTAAGACTCTGGTTTGAAATTCAACTATACGGAAAAATTCAAAGTAATCTGGATAAGCTTAATGATGAAACAAAACTGGAAGCCTGGATTTTTAAAATTGCCAAATTCACTGTTATTGATTTCTATCGTTTTAAAAGATTTGAACCCCTGCCAGATGTGGTTAAAAGCGATGTTCAGATAGAAAAAAATGTGGTCGTGACCCAGGGGATTGATGCCATCAACACCATTATTGATACCCTGCCGGATAAATATGCCCGGGTGTTAAAAGTATTTAAACTGAAAAAACTAACAGCCAGAGAAATCGCTGCAGAAACCGGGCTTTCCCTTTCTGCTGTCAAATCAAGGCTCCTTCGTGGCAAAGCCATGCTGAATGAAAAACTAAAGGCCTGCTGCGACGTTCAATACAGTGCGGACGGATCTATATCTGATATCAATTGCACTGACAATTACTCACGGATTATTAAACAACCATAGAAATTGAGCTGGAAATCAGTTTTTTGAATCTTTTCCATCTTTTCGTTCGACATACTTATTAAATTAAAACGAACAAAAAGGAGATAAAAAATGATTCGCAGTCTGATTGTAATTTTTATAGTCGTGACAGCCATCGGATTCGCCAGCGCCAATCCCAGGGAAAAGGAGATGAATCTGGCACCATTGGATATGACAGGTAAAACCATTACCCCCTATATTCTTTTTCATGCGGCAAAGC
>JABIYQ010000055.1 GCA_018702715.1 Desulfobacula sp.
AATTCATCCTGATCTTCCCTGGACACATTATATTTTTCTGCAACATTTTCAGCTGTCTCTCCCATAGTGTTTCCACTTAAGGGATCAAAAAGGATCAACTGGTCCTGAAGTTGTCCATGCCCAAGTCGGTAACCCCATCTGGCTTTTTTCAACATAAATGTTGCATTGCTCATACTCTCCATACCGCCTGCAACAATAATATCTGCATCACCGGATTTAATAACCTGGGCTGCCAGCGTAACTGCCTTGATACTTCCGGCACAGGCCTTGCTGATGGTAAATTGAGGTTTTTCTACTGGGATACCTGCTTTTACTGCCACTACACGGGCAGAGTTTATGGGAAGATCTCCTGTCCTGTATCCGGATGCATAGATGACCTCATCAATCTGATCACCGGTCAACCCTGCTCGCTTAATAACTTCTTTTATGGGGATGGGGCCGAAATCAATATCGCTCAACGGAGCAAGGGAACCACCAAATCCACCAATTGCCGTTCTGCAGGCACTGACTATGACAACTTCTTTCATTTTTCCTCCTGAAAATATATCATTTAGTATTTTTTCTTCAACATAGCTTTAATATAGCTGTATTATAAATAGTTGAGCGTGTCAACCAAAAACATTTACCCATACACCCTTACAAGTTGTCGGTTTTATAGAGATAGGACTATCCCTCTAATCACAGAAATTTTTAATCTGTCTTTAAAAGGGCTTTTTTATTATTAGCTCCCAGGATAGTATTCAGCTAATTCTTCTATACTTCTTCTAAGGTCTAAAGCCGTTTTTTCATCGGCATTCTGCTTGGCTTTCATTGCTGCAATAATAACTGCATGGTGTTTTTTCAATCGTTCATCATAATCTTTTTGGCTGGTTTTTACCCGTTGTGTCAAAAAATAGTCACTGATTGTAAAAATCACATTCTGTGCATGTTTTTCTTTATTCATTATCCAACGAACCAGTTGATTTTGCGACTGTGCATCTGTTTTACCTGACAATTTTACAATCAGTTTAGACGCTTTTAAAACAGTTGCACTGTCTTCAAGCATTTGTTCTATTCTTGCATGATCATTATAAATCCCACAAGGCACCTGGCAATGGGCAAACACTGCGCTGTTCAATACTAACATTAGACCCAAAAAGGCCAATGATGCCATCAACATATTTTTAAAAGATAATTTTTCCATAACTCGTTCCTTGTTTGATTATAAAAATTATGACCTGTCCAATCCCCTAGAAAAAAATCACCTTATTCCTACCGCTCTGCTTGGCTTTAAATAGTGCCTGGTCTGCTCTATTGATAAAATCATCTTTGGTTTCTCTTGCAATGTATTCGGTTACTCCAAAACTGCAAGTCACCTGAGTTTTGATTGAAAAAGAATATTTTTCTATTAATTTTCGAAGTTTTTCCGCAAAAGGCACAATTGCCATTTTGGCGTTTTCAGGAGCAAGAATGATAAATTCCTCACCACCCCACCTGGCAAGAATATCAGAATCTCGAATGATTGACAGGCATAAAAAAGAAAGTTCTATGAGGACGGTATCACCGGAAAGGTGCCCAAAAGTATCGTTTACCTTTTTAAATCTGTCAATATCAAAAACAATCAGGGAAAGCGATGTTCCATAGCGTTTTGAGCGTTCCATTTCGTTTTTAAGGCAATGATTAAAATATTCCCTGTTGTACAATGTCGTTAAAGGGTCGGTTGTTGCTTTGATTTTCAAGGCGGCATTCACACGTACCAATTCATCTTGTTGATCGTTCTGGGTCTTTTTATATCCCTGAAAAATAGAATTAATCCCTTTTGAAAAAAAGTATCCCATGCAAAGAAAAACAATGCCGATAATTATAATAAAAACCACAAAATAATGAATCGTATTATTAATTTCATTTCTCAAATTCTCCTGCAGTTGAACCACTTTTTCGTCCAGTGAGTCAAGATAGGCCCCTTTTGCGACAATCCATTCCCATTCAGGATAATATTTAAAATAGGACAGTTTTTTACCTATCCCTTCAGAGCCTGGCTTTTTATAATGATAGGTAACAAAAGCTTCCCCATTGCCCCGAATACCCTGGATCATTTCCCTTCTAAACATCTTACCTTTTGCATCTTTATAATTATCGGAAATTTTTTTACCAAGAAGATCCGGACGGTTGGGATTTACCAGCATGGTTGCAAAGTCGTCCCCACCATTAATGTCATGGACCTTGTAGATAAAAATGTATTCTGAAAACTTCAACCCATAATCATTTTGATTGAATTGGTAGATAATGGAGTTTTTTATCCTGTCCTTCATATTATCAAGATAATCTCCACTGCCAATCACCCAATCATAGGGCTTAAAATATTTGACAAAGGTAATTTTATCAAATCGCTTTTGTTCATTGACACCGGGTTTGTGCCATGAATAATTTAAAAAACCTTCGCCTGGGTCTTTGGTGATTGAAAATATTTTATTAAAAAGATCTATCTTGTATTTCTCAGGATTTATATAGATATTTTTGCCTTCCCAGTCAGTGTTAGAAGGATTAAGAACAGGAACCCCCTTTCCCGACCAGATAAAAAAATAACCTTCCCCGTTATTGAACCTTATTGGACGTAAGGCTTCACGAATGTAAGACTGTAATTCTTCAGAACTTTTAATGCCTTGGCTATTTTTCAGATAGAGATTGCTCGCAATTGCATGGGCTTCGTATACTCTTTTTTTAATATCTGCTTTAATGTCTACCTCATTTATCTGGCGCTGGGCATCAATTTTTTGAATTTGTTTATTAACCTCAGACCTGAGCTGGTCTTTCTGGTCGGTCATATAATTTATTTCCACCCGTTGAAAATCTTTTTGAAACTTGCCGTAGGTATTCTGAATAAAAACAAAACCAAGGGTGGTTGTAAGCAGGACAATAATTACGATTGAACTGATAAAACTGATTTTACCTATATTTTCTTCGTTGATAAAAGGCATTGAATAGTAAAAAAACCCCTTTTTTTGCCATCAGGACTAAGACCTAAATCATTAAATTTTTTAAAAAACATAGAAGAATTGCCAAACAAAAGCAAGAAAGAAAAAATATTATGGTTTCCTGCTTTCCAAAACTCTCAGCACTTTTTTGCACTGATTTTCTGCTCTGTTTTTAATATCTTTTGCTAACTTTGTAGTCTCTTTTTTGAATTTTTCATCTGTGATGTCTTCCAGATTAATAAGGACATTTTTATATGCCCCCCAGATTCCTGTTTCCATTGCTTTTGCACCCACTTCAACATCTGATTTTGATGCGATATTCCCATATTGGGCAATTCCCAGCATGGCATCCCATGCAAGATCTGCAAGCTTCATAGTGGTTAAAGGTACATCAATGGCTTTTTTCAAACCCTGCTGCAATCTTTCCTGTTTTATTTTTTTTTCTTCTTTTGTGCCAGAAGGCAGACGCAGTGCTTCTACATAATCTTTAAAAGCATTTGTATCCGCATCAATCATGGGTATCAATGCTTTGGCAGCGTTGTGCAAAGGCTGCGCAATCTTACGCATTTTTGCGTCCAGGTCTTCAAATTTTCGAACACCCAGGGTCAATTTTGCCACCATTGAGCCAAGCCCGGCACCCATGGCTGCAATGGCTGCAGAGGCAGACCCGCCACCTGGGGCTGAACTTCTTGAAGCCACTTCTTCAATAAATTGTCTAACAGTCAGGCCAGCCAGTGGTTCATTTTTTTTCTGGGCAATAATATACTCAATAATTTTTTCTTCCGGGTTAAACAAGGCAACTGAATTCAGGCCAAGACGTTCAATGGCAAGCCTGACTTTCTGGTCCTCGTCCAGTATAAAAAGATTCTCTTTTTCAATGTAATAATCAGCCGCCATGAGAATTGCTTCTAAAGGCACCACTCCGACAATTTCAGATCCTGTAACAGCTACATTCAGATCTTTTGCATCCTTTTTGACTTCTTCAAACAAAATATGGGGAGGGGTGACATGATAATTGTCCAAGTTGACCGTGACCTGGGCAAGGTTGTAATCTTCCACATACCACCCCATGCCTTTAACCTCTTTTAGTCGACCGGGTTCATCTACTCCGCGACCTGCCTCTCTGAGATTTAAGGCAATTCGGTGGGCCTGGTTTGGTGTGGATAAAAGATTTACATTATAAGCAATCAGAAAAAATCTGGCCCCCGTTACAGTTGCCCCCCACTCTGGGATAAATTCGGCAGGTCCGAAATCCGGTTTCCACTCTCTGGTTATAATCCTGTCTTTTATTGCCTCATACTGGCCTTCCCTGATCTGGGGAAGTTTTTTCCGGTATTCCAAGGTGGCGGATTCTTCATAGAGATAAATGGGTATCCCCAGTTCCTCGGCAGCTCTCCTGCCGAAGTCTCTTGAGATTTCAACACATTCTTCCATTGTCACATTGGCCACTGGAATAAAAGGACAGACATCCATGGCGCCCATGCGATGATGTCCACCTTTATGAACTCTCATATCGATTTTTTTTCTTGCTACCCTGGCTGAGTTCAGAGCACCTTCAATAACCGCCTCAGGAGATCCCACAAATGTATAAACTGTTCTATTGGTTGATTTTCCCGGATCAACATCCAAAAGGCGACAGCCTTTTGTCTGCCTAATGGCATCTGCAATGGCGTCTATGGTTTCCTTATTCCGGCCATCACTAAAGTTAGGTACGCACTCGACAATTTTTTTCATATCAATTTATTTCCTCTATACATGGTTCACAAAATTTATAATTATCTTGCTTTACCATAAAATTTCCAGCTTGTATATACATGTATAATATAGGACTGCTGATCCTGTTGTGGTCTGCCAAAGCAGCAGCCAGTTTACCTAAACGATTTTCTACTTATCCAAATGCCTGGTCTTCCATGATCAATGCTGCATCACACAAACCCTGAACCGCTTTCATTTTTCCAAAAGTTACGGGCAGGACGGTTTCTATATAGAATCTGGCCGTGGTGATAATGCCTTCATAGAAGATACGATCTTTTTGTTTTGGATTTTTTTCAAGTGCTGTTGTGGCTGTCAGCGCCCGCCACAGGTGCATCCATCCGATAGTAACATCTCCGGTAACGTCGAGAAAGGGGTGGGCATTGGCAAAGGCTGTAGCATATTTTTCCGACATTGCGGCCTGGCCGATGATCATGGCTGTTGCCCCGAGACTTTCGACCTGCTTTGAAAGGGCATGGGCAAGCAGGGCTAAAGATTCTTTTTCTTTTGCTGCAGCAATGACCTTATTGATTTCATTTAGAAAATTCATAAAGACGGCCCCTTTTTCCATGCCAAGTTTTCTCCCCAGAAAGTCCATGGCCTGAATACCGTTGGTGCCCTCATAGATAGAGGCGATTTTTACATCCCGAGCTAGCTGTTCCACAGGAAATTCGCTGGTAAATCCATAGCCGCCGTATACCTGGATGGCTTCTACGCAGACATCAAATCCTTTTTCCGAGCAATAGGCTTTTACTACGGGGGTGAGCAAATCAATCATATCCCCGGCCAGTTTCCTATCTGCTTTTGTCGTTGAAGTTTTTTTTCTATCAAAACAGGCGCTTACATAAAAGACAAGACTTCTCATCCCATCCACATGGGCTTTCATCCAGGTTAGCATCCGACGTACATCCGGGTGTTTAATGATGGGGATGGATTTTGCATTCGGATCTTTAAAACCGGCAAGATCTTTTCCCTGAATTCTCTGTCTGGCATAATCCAGTGCATAAAGGTAGGCCAAAGAGGCGGCTGAACTGCCCTGAAAACCAACACTAAGACGGGCCTCATTCATCATATGAAACATAATCTGCAGGCCTTTGTTTTCCCGGCCCAGTAAAACCCCTTTGCATTTTCCATTGGCGCCAAAGGACAGGGAGCAGGTGGCAGATCCGTGCATACCCATTTTTTTCTCAATTCCAACGCACTGGACGTCATTTAATTCACCAATGGTCTTGTCTTTATTGACTCGGAATTTTGGGACAATAAAGATGGAGATTCCGGCGCTCCCCTCGGGCGCACCTTCAATCCTGGCCAGTACCGGGTGGATAATGTTTTCAGCAAGATCATGATCTCCGGCTGTGATAAAGATCTTGTTTCCGGTGATGTTATAAGTTCCGTCAGCATTCTTTTTAGCTGTGGTGGTCAGTGCGCCTACATCTGATCCTGCTTCGGGTTCAGTCAATACCATGGTACCGGACCACTTGGCAGTATAAAGATTTTCAAGGAACAGTTCTTTTAGCAGATCCGTCCCGAAAAGTTCTATCATTTTCCCTGTTCCATGGCCCATATGGGTATATCCACTCAAGGAATAATTAGCACCCACCACATACTCGCCAAGAGCTACTGAAACTAAATGCGGCAGCCCCTGTCCACCCCATTCAGGATCTTCCATGGTGGAAGTAAGTTCTGCATCACGCACCGCTTTTCTTGCCCTGTGTAATGATTGGGGTACCGTGACCTGACCCTTTTCAAATCGGACCCCGTCTTTATCACTTTGGGCAAGGGTGGGCAGTATCTCTTTAATAGATAGTTTTCTGGCTTCAGAAATGATCATATCAACCATTTTTTTTGACAAACCTTTAAATTTTTCATGCTTGAACAATTGTGCTGCATCTAAAAGTTCATACAAAATAAAATCAATTTCTTTTCTATCAGCTATAAGTTGAGCCATTTTTTTTATTCCTTTATTAAAATTATAGTTACAAAAACATCCCACCGTCACAGACCAGACCGGCTCCTGTGGTAACTGCGATTCGTCCATCCAGGATAAACTCTTTCATCTTGATCCCTTTTTATGATTAAATTTAATTCTTTTTACTGGCAGAGGCTTTAATTGCAGCATTTTCTAATCCCCGTGTAATCAATTTTTCTTTTTTGAATTTTTTAACAAATATTCCAAT
>JABIYQ010000512.1 GCA_018702715.1 Desulfobacula sp.
AAAAGATCACTGGCAGACATGCATGCAGGGCCACGCTGCCTGCAATATGGTTCCGGTCATCGCTTCGAACCGGATTGGAACCGAAACTTTTGACAATTCCCACATCAATTTTTACGGCTCATCATTTATCACGGACAATAAAGGACAGGTCATTTCCCAAGGCAGCCGGTCAGATGAATCTGTCATTACAGCATCATTTGATCTTGAACAGCACCGGTTGGAAAGAGCTGCATGGGGCCTTTTCAGAGATAGACGACCCTCCCAGTACAGCCCTCTTCTCACAAGTGACGGCAGATATAAATAAAATGGTCAAGACAGGAAGTTAAAGCCAAGCTCAAAGGGATTATGCAAAGTATCCACTTAGCATGTATCTTTGCCTATGAAGAATACGGGATTCCTGGGAATTAATTTAAGGAAAGTTTATGAAAGTTAATGGCAACAAGGTTATTACATTAAAGGAAGCTATAAAAACCTATGTTAAAGATGGATGCCATTTATCCATAGGTGGATTTACCATCAATCGCAACCCAATGGCCGCTGTATATGAGATCATTCGCCAGAAGATAAAAAATCTTCATCTATATGCCCATTCCAACGGACAGGGCGTGGATGAACTTGTGGGTGCCGGTGCAGTAAAAAATCTTGAAATTGCCTATGGCGGCAGTGGTAAATTTGCATCCACCTGCATCCGGTTCAGAAAAGCCATCGAAGAAAAAAAAATTAATGTGGAAGATTATTCAAACTTTCAGATGACACTTCGTTTTCTTGCCGGTTCCATGGGGATACCTTTTCTGCCGACACGTTCTTCCATGGGGACTGATATTGTTAAGATCTGGGGTATTTCACCCGAGACCAGAAAAGAAAATTCCATGCTTCCCAACGACAAACTGATTGAAATTGAAAATCCTTTTGGGGATTGGTGTGATACAAGAAAACTCGTCCTTGTCCCTGCCATCACCCCGGATGTCACCATTATTCATGTACAAAGAGCGGATTATCGGGGAAACTGTAGGATCGAGGGCCTCACCTTTGCCGATGTGGAGCAGGCAAAGGCTGCAAAAAACCTGATCATCACCTGCGAGGAATTTATAGATGACGATTACTTAAAAAATCAACCCGACAGGAATCAGATTCCTTTTATCCATGCGGATGCCGTTATCCATATCCCTTATGGTGCTTATCCCACAGCCTGTTTTCGTTATTATGATTATGATCCGGTCTTTTTAAAGGAATATGCAGGGATTGCAAAAGATGACACACAATACCATGAATATATTGAAAATAATATTTTTAAAACTCTCACTCACAGCGACCTGCTTGACTCAGTCGGCAGAAAACGTCTTGAAATGATCTCGGCAGATGAAAACCGGGGATATGCAAAGAATCTTGACAGAAGATAAGTGAAGGAAGTCTTAATATGGATTATACACACAAAGAAATGATGACGATTGTTGCTGCCAGGGAAATCAGGAACGATGATATTGTTTTCTGCGGTACGGGTATTTCAATGCTGGCAGCCATGGCCGCTAAAAATATTAATGCCCCTCAAAGTGTTATTTTTTTTGAAACAGGCGCCATTGATTCTAAACTGGAAGATCTTCCGCTGGCAGTGGCAGACCCGAGAATCATGCATCAGTCCTCATCAAATGCCGGGCTTCTTGAAGCCTTTAGTACGATGCAGAACCAGACCACGGGCCGACATGTCGTGGGAATTCTGGGAGCGGCCCAGATCGATATTTACGGGAATTTGAATTCAACCGTCATCGGTGAGTATTATGGGCCGGATGTCCGGTTTTCAGGCAGTGGCGGCGCCTGCGATGTCGCTTCTTTTGTGTCAAGGAGCATCATCTTCATGACACAAGAAAAACGAAAATTCAAAATCAAGCTGGACTACCTTACAACGCCTGGCTATCTGGACGGGCCTGGTGCACGCAAAAAGGCGGATCTTCCCGGTGGCGGCCCTGATAAGGTCGTTACCAACATGGGGATGATGGACTTTGATGATCAAACCCGGCAAATGTATCTGAAAGGATATTACCCCGGCATCACACCGGATGAAATTTTACAAAATATGGAATTTGAAATTGATATAACCCGGGCACAAGAAATTATGCCGCCCTCCGCAAATGAGCTTGCATTGCTGAGGGAAAAATGTGATCCCCAACGCCTGATTCTGTAATAAAATATATTCATTAATATGGTTCGGGACAGCCCGATGGAAAAATATCTTTTTTTAAAAGGAAGAAAAAAATGGCAGACAATCAATCATCTTCAGATCTGGAAAAAATTGATGCCCTGATAAAAAATTCAATTGTATGCCGGCTTGGTATCAATCATGGCAAAATACCATATGTGGTCCCGTTAAGTTTCGGATACCGTGACAATACATTATATTTCCACAGTAGGCCCAAGGGAAAAAAGCTGAATCTTCTAAAGGACGGCCCTAATGTTTGCTTTGAATTCGACCGGGTCACAGAGGTAATTGAAGCAAAAAATCCATGTTCCTGGGATATGAAGTATCAAAGTGTTATTGGCACAGGTAAGGTAGAATTCATAGAAAAAATGGAAGACAAAATCAAAGCACTTAAGGTCATCATTTCACAATATACGGACAGGCAGATGAAAATTCCAGAAGCTCAGGTCAAAACAACTATCGTTTTCCAGTTAGCTATTGACAATATGGCCTTTAAACAGAATTCGGCTTAATTAATAGAATGCCGGAAACGATTTATGAGCAGGTGGCAATAGTTCAATAAATTATCAAAAGATAACCAGAACATTGTTGATAATGGGAGGCCCTCGAAACTCAGCTTATAGGAAAGGAACTATTATAAATGACGTCAGATGTAAATTTTCTTGGGTGTCAGTTCGATTTTTCAAAAAAAGTGGCTATCGTAACTGGAGGCAGTTCCGGCATTGGGTATGAAACGGCACGGATGCTCCTTGCCGGTGGCGCTAAAGTCCTTCTGACTGGACGAAATGAAATCAAAGGAGAAAATGCTGTCAGACAATTGGGGGAACCAGGTCAAAAATTAAATTTTCTTAAGGCAGATATATCACAAACAGCCCAATGTAAAAAAGTTATCAGCTCAGCTATTGGACAATATGGTAAAATTGATATTGTCGTTAATAACGCCGGCGTCTTCAATGCAAATCCCATAGAAAACGTTACAGAAAAAGAATTTGACTGGATGATTAATACTAACCTTAAGGGCCCTTTTTTTGTATGTAAGTATGCAGTTCCTTTTCTCAAAGAAAATAAGGGAGGATCCATCATTAATGTTTCATCGGATGCAGGTCTTCAAGGAAATAGATTATCATCCGTTTATTGTGCCTCAAAAGGAGGCTTGACCATTTTTTCAAAAGCCTTGGCATTAGATTTAGCTTCCTATGGGATTCGTGTCAATTGTGTCTGCCCCGGTGATATTGCAACCCCG
>JABIYQ010000274.1 GCA_018702715.1 Desulfobacula sp.
GTGTGGAATCGGTTGAGA
Organism: Desulfobacula sp.; assembly: GCA_018702715.1. GTDB lineage: Bacteria > Desulfobacterota > Desulfobacteria > Desulfobacterales > Desulfobacteraceae > Desulfobacula. The sequence continues at coordinate 19 of JABIYQ010000274.1, forward strand.
CGGCAGTGAAAACCATGCGGTATTTTGGATTCAAGCATAAAAAAATTGCCGACGGCAACCAGCAAATTATTGTCTTTAATGAAAATTTTCATGGCAGAACCATCTCCATTGTTTCTTTTTCATCCAGTGAAAAGTACAGACAGGGATTTGGTCCTTTAACCCCTGGATTTGTATCCGTTGAATTTGGTAACCTTGAACAGGTAAAAATGGCCATCAATAAAAATACCTGTGGAATCCTTGTTGAGCCCATGCAGGGAGAAGGCGGGATGAAGATACCTCCAAAAGGTTTCCTTAAGGGGCTTCGCATGCTTTGTGATGAACATGATCTGCTTTTGGTTTGTGATGAAATCCAGGTGGGTATGGGAAGAACGGGTAAAAAATTCTGCTTTGAACATGATAATATTGTTCCCGACGGAGTGATCCTTGGCAAAGCGCTTTCAGGAGGCCTTATTCCTTTGTCTGTTTTTATCACAAATGCAAAAATTATGGACATGGTATTTTCAAAAGGATCGGAGGGATCAACCTTTGGCGGTTATCCTCTTGCCTGTGTGGCAGGCACTGCCGCCTTAAAGGTTTTTGAAGAAGAAAAACTGGCAGAACAGTCAGCCATAAAGGGCAAGTTTTTGAAAAAAAAGATTGAAGCCATTGCCAGAAAATCTGTTCATGTCAAAGAAGTTCGGGGAAAAGGGCTCTTCATCGGGATTGAAGTCAAAGACGGCAATGCCATGGAGTTTTGTAGAAAACTTTTAAAACTTGGTGTGATTGTCAATGACAGCCACGGCCATACCATAAGGATTTCCCCTCCCCTGATCATCAATGAAGAGGAAATGCAATTTATGCTTAAACAGCTTGAAAAGGTTTTGATAGATTAGATTAAGCAGGCTTTGGATCATCTGCCTTTAAAACAGGGTACTCGTTTTTCAAGAAAGGCTGCCTGACCCTCTTTTAAATCATCACTTTGAAAACATTTCTGTATCAATTGATCTGCTTTATTTAATTTTTTTTGATTTAATGCCATGTCATTTTCAAAATAGGAAATGATTTTTTTAATTCCCTTTAATGAAAGCGGTGCATTTTGGGTGATTTTTTTGGCATATGCATGGGTGAATTCTTCAAGATCCGCTCTTGGAAGCATATAATCCACAAGTCCTTTTTGGAGAAGCGCTTTGCCCTGAAAACTAGTAGCAGTATAAAAAATTTCCCTTGTTCTGGCTATTCCAAAAGCTTCAATGAATTGCTGTATTCCTTTTGGATGATATGCCACGCCGAGCCTGGCCGGTGTCATCCTGAGTTTGATATCATCTGCTGCAATCCTGATATCGCAGCATGCGCAAAGATTAAACCCTGCACCAAAGGCATGTCCGTTTAACATGGCTATGGTGGGATAGGCAAAGTCTTTTATGGTGTCAAAAGCCTGTAGCAGTGTGTCCGGCGTTTCTTGTCTTTTACCGGACAAAGGAGCAACGGGGATTGCGCTGATATCATAGCCTGAAGAAAACACCTTGTTTCCAAAACCCCTTATAACCACGCACCTCACATCATCATTTTTTGAAAATGCTTCCAGATTTTTGTGAATATCAGTGAGAAGTTCAGGCGTGAGAGCATTTCTTTTTTCAGGATAATTAATGGTAAGAAAAGCAATAAAGTCTTTTATTTCAACCAAAAGCATTTTATTAACCATGCTCCATATCTATTTCCATAAAATTGAACCAGCATCCATTATTTGATGCATGATCCAGCTCAATCTGAACCACATCCTCATGCCTTTTTTCTATTTCCAGGAGTTTTATAAAAATTTCTTTGATAGGACCTTGTGTCTTTTCACAGGCATCCTGATAAAATTGGCTGGTTTCAATTTCAAGTTTTAAGGCAGAGTTTAAAACCCGTTTGACATCTCCCAGAATTCGTTCAGGAATCTTTTCCCTCATTTTTTCAATTTCATCATAAAACAACTCTTTTGAGGGTATGGATGTTTCAAGTTTTGTAATATCTACCTGGCCTTGTGTTTTTAAAACATCAAGGCTGTACTCTAAAAAATCAACATGGGCTTGCTCATCATCAGCCAGGGCTTTGAAGATCTTTTTTCCCCTTTCATCATCAACAATTTTATCTGCTGAAATATACAAATCTCTAATTTTTTTTTCATAGGCTAAAGCTGAAATAAATATTTCTTCAGAATTCATATTACCTCCCAAATTAAGGGTCAATTTTTTTCAATAAAATGATCAGACGAACCTTATGTAATAAATGCAGTATAGCAAAAAATTAAGCAA